>JAKACE010000072.1 GCA_021821705.1 Actinomycetes bacterium
CGATCTCCACCCTCGCCCTGTTGGTGCTGGCCGCCGCCGCCCTGGCCCGCGGCTACCGCCATGGCAGGACAGCGGCGGCCGGCGCCTGGCGGGCCACCTGAGCTCAGGGACCGCCTGCCACCCTTTCAATGGCCAGATCGCGCACCGCCTTGCGGAACTGTGCCTCCCCCGCTTCGGACGACTCTTGGAGCGCCACCCTGACCAGGTGCCGCCTGGGCGCGCCTTCCTCCTCCTGGCTCAGGTCGCTCGAAAGCACGAACGCCGTGTAATCGAAGCTCTTGCGCGCCAGCCTGATCCTGAGGTCGACCCGCTCCCCCGGGATGTGGGCCTCGTAGGCCCTGTACACGAGGTCGCCCGGAGAAATGCCCGTCCCGAAGGCCTCGACGAAGGGCCGCCCGTGGGACTTGTACTCGAGGGACGTCACTGCGTGTACCCGTGGCATCAGGCGGCGCTGGTGGTAGCCGACGAACTGGGTGAGCAGGCGTTCGACGTCCCCGCTGACGGCGACGAACTGCAGGCCCACGAAGGCGCCGGGCTGGGACGCCGTCACCTGGGTGCCGGTTGGGCGTAGAGGGGCCGGGCGCGGCGAAGAGGTGGCACCCGGCCCGGGCGGCACCACGTAAGGCTGGCAGTGCCTGACGACGCACCCGACGGCGACGGGCTCTGCCTTCAGCAGGACCGGCACCAGCTCAACGGGCTGGCCCACCTCCAGGCTGCAGGGGACGAACAGCCGCATGCCGCCGAGGGAACAGTCCACCGATCGGGCCCTGCACTCGCGCCCCCCAGCACGTACCAGCACCTCAGTGGCAGCCGCAACGCGGAACAGGTCCCGACGTTCCACGACGTGCACCCGCGCCGGAGGGTCACAGACGGCAGTGGTGCCTACCTGGTAGTTCTTGTGCACGACGAAGCGGGCCGGGCCGCTTACGGCCAGGGTGCTCACGAGCATGAGCTCGGGCAGGGGCTCGGGCGTAGCCGTCTCGAAGCGCAGCACCCGAGGGCGGGACCACGAAAGGACGGCCCGCACCGCCAGGTCCGGCTCCGGCAACTCCTCGGGATCGGTGCCCTCCTGCGGCTCGGCCGGCCACAGGAGGGCCTCGGTCCCCTCCACCAGGTCCGTCTCGTCCCAATCGACGCTGCGCACTACTCGGGGGGCAGCGGTGTCGGTGCTCACGGCGCCCCCATGGGCCGGCGGCGACGAGCACACTTGCGGGCGCGGGCCACCCCTGGGCGGGCCTCGTCACGGTCCGGGCGGCATGACCTGGGGTGCCGGCGCTGCACTTCCTAGATGATCGGCTCCCCTCCTGCGGCCTTGAGCACCTGACCAGGAGCGGCACCATCGAGAGCGCCAGCATGGGCGGCGCCGGCCCGGTCGACCATCTCGCGCCCAGGCCCGCCCGAAGTGGCTGCCTCGGGCCGGAAGCTGCCACCCACCAGCGCCGAGAGCACCGAACCGGTGCTGGCCGTCACTGCGGCCAGGTCGTAACCACCTTCGAGGACGAGCACCATCCGGCCCGGCCTGCCCACCATCTGGCTGACCAGGACGGCCAGGTCGGCGAAGTCGCCTGCACTCAGGTGCATGTCCGCCAGGGGATCGGACCGGTGGGCGTCGAAGCCGGCCGAGACGAGCGCCCACGTCGGAGCGAACCGCACCACCGCCGGCCATACCACCGTGTCGAAGGCGTAGCGCAACACGTCGCCCGTGGCGCCGGCAGGCAGGGGGACGTTGAGCGTCAGCCCCGGTGCCCGAGGGCCTCCGGTGGCCTGCGCCGCCCCCGTGCCCGGGTAAAGGGGCCATTGGTGGGTCGACACGTAAAGCACCCGCGGGTCGTCCCAGAAGATGGCTTGGGTGCCGTTGCCGTGGTGAACGTCCCAGTCCACGACAAGGACCCGCTCGCCCTGCTCGGCCAGCGTCGCGGCCGCCACTGCCACGTTGTTGAGCAGGCAGAAGCCCATGGCCTGGTCCGCCGTGGCATGGTGGCCCGGCGGCCGGTGAGCGACGAAGGCCACCCCCTCGCCCGAGGCCTGCAGGGCTTCGACGGCGGCCAAGGCCCCGCCTACGGCCGTCAACGCCGTCGGCCAGGAGCCAGGCGACGCCACGGTGTCGGCGTCCAGCCGGCCGCCACCGGCGTGGCAGAGCTCCTCGATGCGGTCCAGGTAGCCGGCGTCGTGCGCCCTCACGAGCTCGGCCCGGACCGCCTGGCGGGGTGCCAAGACCACGGCCGCGTCTTGCAGCCCGGCGGCGCGCACACCATCGAGGGCGGCCACGGCCCGCTCCGGACGCTCGGGATGCCCGGCGCCCGTCAGGTGGTGGTCCAGCTCGGGTGAAGCACTGACGTAGAGCACTACTGCAGCGTACGCACCCTTTCGCTTCCCCAGGCCCGGAAAGGCGGTTTCGGCTGACCTATGCGGGGGTGACTTTGGAGGACCTACCGAGGGACATATGACCCTAAGGCCCAGTTGGGGGCGGGCAGCATCATGGTCTCGAGGCCCCGAGGCAAACAAAAGGCCAAAGGGGCACAGAGAAAGGAAAGCAAATGCGCAGGAAGTCATTTGATGCCCTTGTCAGTGCCGCCGGGATGTTGCTCACCGTAGTCCTGCTGGCCGCAGGGGCGCTCGCCTTCTGGGGTTACAGCTACAGCAACAGCACCGTGAGCAGCCAGCTCAAGGCCCAGGACATCACCTTCCCCTCGAAGGCAGCGTTCGCCAACGCCAAGCCGGGCACCGAGATCACCCCGGCGATGATCCCCTACCTGGCGAAGTACGCGGGTGAGCGGATGACCACCGGCGCACAGGCCGAGGCGTACGCCGACCACTTCATCGCCATCCACCTCTCGGAGATGCCTTATGGCGGGGTCTACGCCAAGGTCAGCGCGGCAGCCATGGCTGCACCTGCCGGCAGCGCCCAGGCAACCCAGCTGAAGGCCCTCGAGCAGACGGTGTTCCAGGGCACCAGCCTCCGGGGCATGCTGCTCAACGCCTACGGCTGGTGGAAGATCGGCCAGATCGCCCTGCTCGCCTCGATCGTCTCGTTCGTCCTGGCCGCCATCACCCTGGTGCTCTCGGCCCTGGGGATCCGCCACATGGGCAGGGTGCCCCTGGAGCAGGAGATCCCCAAGCTGAACACGGTCACCACCGGTGGCTTCACCACCCCGAGCGGTGCTGACAGGTTGGCGCCCAACCCCTCGTAAGCACCGGCCGCAGCTTCGCCGACCGGCCCACAAGCCCCCTGCGCACTGGGGCCCCGGAAGGGAGGGTGCAAGCCCCCCTACCGGGGCCCCGGCGCGTGCGGCCGGGGGAGCAGGCTGAGGGCCGCCGGACCATCGGGCCCAGGTAGGCCAGGCGCTGGCTTTTAGCGCAGTAACGTTGTCAGTACCCGACCGAACACCGGCCGGGGCCCGGATGGGCAGATGGGAGTGGAGCGAAAAGTGCCAGTAAGAGTGTTCCTGCTCGACGACCATGAGATCGTGCGCAGAGGCCTGCGCGAGCTCTTCGAGGCCCAGGAGGACCTCGAAGTCGTCGGCGAGGCCTCCAACGCCGAAGAGGCCCTGCTCCGGGTGCCCCCGACCCGCCCAGACGTCGCGGTGCTCGACGTACGCCTCCCAGGCACAAGCGGCATCGAGGTGTGCCGCGACCTCCGCGCCACCATGCCCGAGCTCAGGTGCCTCATGCTCACCTCGTTCGCCGATGACGACGCCCTGTTCTCGGCCATCCTGGCCGGGGCGAGCGGGTACCTGCTCAAGCAGGTCCGGGGCACCGAGCTCGTCACAGCGGTGCGCCGGGTGGCCGAGGGCCAGTCCCTCATCGACCCGGCCCTGACGGCACGGGTGATGGAGCGCCTACGCGGCAAGCAGGAGGACGAGCGCATCTCCAAGCTCTCGCCCCAGGAGCGGCGGATCCTCGACCTGATCGCCGAGGGCAAGACCAACCGCCAGATCGGGGCCGAGATGTTCCTGGCCGAGAAGACGGTGAAGAACTACGTCTCCAACCTCCTGGCCAAGATGGGCTTCTCACGGCGCACCGAGGCTGCCGTGTACGCCACCAGGGCCCGTTCTGGCCACGCCGGTGGCGACTACGGGGGCGGGCAGGCCTAGAAGTCCCGAGCTGACGCGAAGCGCGCTGTGCCCCGCGTCAGCATCCGGTCGCTCTCAGCTCAGTCCTTCGACACGTAGATGCACTCGCCGGCGCACTGGGCCTGGGCGTCGAGCACTGCTTCCTCCATGGCCTGGTCCACATCGACGCGCTCACCGGTCCTGGCGAAGCCGCCGTCATCCTTGACATAGGCCAGGCCGTCGTCGTTCATGGCGAAAACATCAGGGCACAGGTCGGCGCACAGGCCGTCCCCAGTGCAGTAATCCTGCTCGATCCAGACCTTCATTTGCGTGTTCTCCTTTTCTGGGTGGCCCTCACCGTCGCTCCCGCCCCGGGCGACCGGCAGCACCGGCGGCCTACGTAGGCCTCAGTCCTCGGTGCCGTCATCTCCTGTCGTGGCGCCCGAGCCGTCGTGGTCGACCTCGAGGTGCTCGGGAGCCCTGCGCTCAACCGCAGCCAACTGGCTGTAGTAGCGCCAACGCTCCGCCGTGTCCGCCTGGAGCAGGTCGAGCATGTGCCGCGCCTGCTCGGGGTGTTCCCGGGCGAGTGACCTGTAGCGCACCTCGGAGCTGACGAAGTCCGCCACCGGCACCGTCGGCTCCTTGGAGTCGAGAGCGAAGGGGTGACCACCGTCCTTCTCCTCTGGATGGAACCGGTAGAGCGGCCAGTAACCGGAGCGCACAGCGTCTTTCTGGTGAGCCATCGACTGCGCCATGTCTATGCCGTGGGCGATGCAGGTCGAGTAGGCGACCACGAGCGACGGGCCCTCGTAGGCCTCGGCCTCGAGCAGGGCCTTCACCGTCTGCACGTCGTTGGCCCCGATGGCCACCTGGGCCACGTAAACGTTGCCGTAGGAGCGGGCCACGCTGGCGAGGTCTTTCTTGGGAGTGGTCTTACCTGCGGCAGCGAAGCGGGCGACGGCGCCCCTCGGGGTCGATTTGGAAGCCTGGCCACCGGTGTTCGAGTACACCTCTGTGTCCAGCACGAGCACATTGACGTTGGCACCCGAGGCGAGCACCTGGTCGAGGCCACCGAAGCCGATGTCGTAGGCCCAGCCGTCCCCGCCCACTATCCATACCGTCTTGCGCACGAGGTCACCGGCCAACTGGTCGAGCTCGGCTGCCTCTTCGGCTCTGGCACCGGACCTGAGGGTGACCAGGCGCCGCCGCAGGGCCCCGACTCGCCCGCGCTGGGCCTCGATGGAGACCTCGTCGGGCTGCTCGATGTTGGCGAGAAGCTCTTCTGCCAGGTCCTCACCGACCTCGGGTGCCAGGGACCGCAGCAGGGCCACAGCCCTGCGACGCTGCGCCTCCAGGCCGAGCCGGATGCCGAGGCCGAACTCCGCGTTGTCCTCGAACAGCGAGTTGGCCCAGGCCGGGCCCCGGCCCTGCGCGTTGACGGCCCACGGGGTGGTGGGCAGGTTGCCGCCGTAGATGGAGGAGCAACCGGTGGCGTTGGCAATCAGCAGGCGGTCCCCGAAGAGCTGCGACAGCAACCGTAGGTACATCGTCTCACCGCAACCCGAGCAGGCTCCCGAGAACTCAAAAAGAGGCTCGAGGGAGGCCGCCCCCTTGACGTTGTCGTGCGGAAGCGCCGTGCGCTCCACACTGCGGATCTCCGAAAAGAAGTCCCAGTTGGCAAGCTCGGTGCCGCGGGCCTCGGCCACCGGCACCATGTTGATCGAACGGTGGGCCGGGTCGGTCTTGGACTTGGCCGGGCAGACCTCGACGCAGACCCGGCAGCCCGTGCAGTCGTCCGGCGAGACCTGTACCGACAGCAGGTGGCCAGACAGGTCCTTGGACCTGAAGGCCTTGGCCCGGAAGTTCTCCGGGCTCTCACCCAGGCGTTGCAGTTCCTGCGGGGCGAACACCTTCATCCGCAGAGCGGCGTGCGGGCACACGATGGCGCACTTGCCGCAGTCGGTGCACAGGCTCGGGTCCCACACGGGGATCTCCGCCGCCAGGCGGCGCTTCTCCAGCTTCGAGGTCCCGGCCGGGAAGCGCCCGTCGACGGGCACGGCCGATGTGGGCAGCTCCTCGCCTCGGCCCGCTATGAGCGGAACCGTGACCTTGTCGATGAACGCCGCGATGCCGTCGGCCCAATCCTGCGTTGCCGGCAGCACTTGGGCGCCCAAGGCAACGGTTCTCTCGGCTGATCTGGCGAGAGCCGACAACGGGGGGACCGCCACCCGGGCCAGTCCGGCCAGGGCGGCGTCAATGGCAGAGAAATTGCGGTGCACCACTGCCTCGCCTCGCTTGGCGTACGTCTTTGTGACCGCCGCCTTGATGCGCTCGATGGCCTCCTCGACCGGCATGAGCCCCGACACTGCAAAGAAGCACACCTGCATGACGGTATTTATGCGGCTGCCCAAGCCGGCCTGAGCCGCGATGGCCCCGGCGTCGACGACCCACAGCTCCAGATCCTTGTCGACGATCTGGCCCTGCACGCGTGGTGACAGGTGCGCCCACACATCCTCAGGGCCGAACGAACAGTTGAGGAGGAACTTGGCCCCGTGCTTGGCCACCGACAGGACGTCGGCCCGCTCCAACAAGCCGAACTGGTGACAGGCCACGAAGTCGGCATCCTCGACGAGGTAGCTCGAGTAGATGGGCGCCGGCCCGAAGCGCAGGTGGGACACCGTCATGGCGCCGGACTTCTTGGAGTCGTAGACGAAATAACCCTGGGCGTGATGGCCGGTGGCAGCGGCGATGATCTTCGCGCTGTTCTTGTTGGCACCGACGGTGCCGTCGGAGCCCAGCCCGTAGAACACGGCTTGGAGCTGGCCGGCAGGGCGGGGCAGGCGCAGGGTAGGGTCCCAGTCGAGGCTGAGCCTGGTCAGGTCGTCGTGGATACCGACGGTGAAGTGGCGACGCGGTACCGGCCTGGCCAGCTCGTCGAAGACAGCCTTGGCCATCGCCGGCGTCATCTCCTTGGACGACAAACCGTAGCGGCCCCCGACGACGACCGGCGAGTCGGCGAAGGGTGGGGCCGCCCCTTCTGCCCGGCCGGCCTCGACGGCCTCGTCTATGGCGGCGCGGACATCAAGGTAGAGCGGCTCGCCCACGCTCCCCGCCTCCTTGCAGCGGTCGAGCACGGCGATGGCGCGCACGCTGGGCGGCAACGCCCGCACGAGCGCCTGAACCGGGAACGGCCTGTACAAGCGGACCTTCACCAGCCCGACGCGCTGGCCATCGGCCACCATGTCCTCGACCATCTCCTCGATGGCCCCGCAGGCCGAACCCATGGCCACGACCACCCGGTCGGCGTCGGCGGCGCCGACGTACTCGACCAGGTCATAGTGCCGGCCGGTCAGGCCCTCGAGCTTGCCCATCGCCTCGCCGACTATGCCCGCGACCGCGTCGTAGTAGCGGTTGGCGGCTTCCCGGCCCTGGAAGAACACGTCCGGGTTCTGCGCCGTGCCCCTTATGTCCGGCCGGTCCGGGTCCATGCCCCGCGAGCGCACTTCGAGCACTGCGCCCTGGTCCACCAGGGCCCGCACCTGCTGCTCGTCGAGGGGGTCGATGGTGGCGACCTCGTGGGACGTGCGGAACCCGTCGAAGAAGTGCAGGAAGGGCACCCTCGAGCGCAGAGCGGCCGAGTGGGCCACCAGGGCGAAGTCCTGAGCCTCCTGGACGGTGTTGGCGCACAACATGGCGAAACCGGTCGAGCGCGCCGCCATCACGTCCGAGTGGTCACCGAAGATCGACAACGCGTGCGTCGCAACACTGC
>JAKACE010000073.1 GCA_021821705.1 Actinomycetes bacterium
GAAGGCCTTCCTGAACATCTCCGTCGACTCGTTGACGGCCAGGAAGTTGACCTGGTCGGGGGCCTTCTCGTAGGCGTAGCCGGGGGAGATCATCATCGTGTCGACGCCCAGCTCGTCATTCAGGAAGTCGAGCACCTCCTGCACCGTCCTGGGCGAGTCGGTATTGAAGAAGGTCGTGTTGGTGGCCACCCGGAAACCCCTGGCCTTGGCGGCCCGAATGGCCTCGACGGCCTTGTCGAAGACGCCCTCGCGGCTGACGGAGTCGTCGTGGCGCTCCTTCAGGCCGTCGATGTGGACCACCCAGCTGAAAGCCGGGTGCGGCTTGAAGCGGTCGAGCTTGCGCTCCAGCAGCAGAGCGTTGGTGCACAGGTATACGAAACGCTTGCGCTCCAGCAGGCCCTCGACGATCTTTTCGATATCAGGGTGCAGCAACGGCTCCCCGCCGGCGATGGAGACCATCGGCGCGCCGCACTCCTCGATCGCCCCGATGGCCTGCTCGACCGACAGTCTCTTTCGCAGGACGTCAGTCGGGTACTGGATCTTGCCGCAGCCGTTACAGGAGAGGTTGCAGGCGAACAGCGGCTCCAGTTCCACGATGAGAGGGAACTTGTCGCGATGGGCAAGCTTCTGGCGGGCCACGTAGGTGCCGACTTTTATGCTCTGGCGTAGGGGAACACCCATTTACCGAACCTCCACAGGGAGAGAAAATGTCACGTTCTCGCTGCCCGTCGCCATTGTGGCCACGTTGAGCGGGCCTAGCCCGGCCAGGCAGGCGACGACGTCTTGTACCAGCTCCTCGGGTGCGCTGGCGCCGGCCGTGAGGCCTACCCGCCTGGCCTCGTGCAGCCAGGACAGCCGCAGGTCCGAGGGGCCGTCGACCAAGTGGGCGGGCACGCCGCTACGCCTCGCCACCTCTACGAGGCGGTTGGAGTTGGAGGAGTTGGCAGAGCCCACCACCAGCACCAGGTCACATTGCGGTGCCATGGCCCGGACGGCCTCCTGGCGGTTTTGGCTGGCATAGCAGATGTCCGACGAGTTTGGATGGGCAATGTCGGAGAAAAGCCCTTCCAGCTCGGTCATGATATCGCCCACCTCGTCGGGGGTCAGCGTGGTCTGGGTCACGACGGCGGTGGGGCGGCCGGTGTCCAGGCCCAGGGCGGTGGCCTCGCCGGGCCCGCCGACAAGGGTTATGCCGGGGACGCTGCCCAGGGTGCCCTCGACCTCATCGTGGCCCCGGTGCCCGATGAGGATGACCTGGCGCCCGGAGCTCGTGAAACGGCGGGCCTCGTGGTGCACCTTGGTCACGAGCGGGCACGTGGCGTCGATCGTCTTCATCGCCCGCTCGGCCGCCTCGGCCTGAACGCTGGTGCCGACCCCGTGGGCGGAGAAGACGACCACGGCGCCATCGGGTACGTCGCCCAGCTCCTCGACGAAGACCGCCCCGGCCGCCTCGAGCTGGGCCACGACCCGGGCATTGTGCACGATCTGGCGCCTCACGTACACCGGCGCCCCATAGCGGGCCAGTGCCCTCTGCACGGTCTCGATCGCCCGCCGCACGCCGGCGCAGAAGGAGCGGGGCTCGGCCAGCAGCACCTCACGCGGGCCCGTTGACGCCGCCCAGCTCGCCAGCGCCGGAGCGCACGCCCGCAGGCTGGCCAATGCCCGGCCCAGGTTCCTCAGTGCCGAGAGGCTCACCAGCTCCTGCTCGCTCGTATCGGACACGGCCCTTACGATCGCCAATGGGCCCGTTGCCCGTCGCACCAGCGCCGCCGACTCCATGTCGACCACGTCGGCTACGGCGGCCAGGCGGTGGCGTTCGGCGCCCCGGACGAGCTGGTCGGTGCTCGCCACCGTGCCGGTGCGGGCGCGCAGGCCGCAGGCCGCCAGCTCGGCTGCCAGCAGGCCCGCCGATGGGAGCCGGGCCAGCTCCTTCCCCTCGGGACTGACTACCCGCTCGGCGACCACCAGGTCGCCGACCCGCAGGTCCGCCGCCAGCGCACCGCCCAGTCCGGCCATGGCGACCGCATTGCGGGCAGTCATCTGCCCGCTGGTGGCCAGGTTGTCGACGGCGACAGCGGTCCTGCCCTGCCCCAGGCCTGTGCGCCGGACGCGCGGCCTCGAGGGCGACGCGGCCAGGGCCATCGCCTCCACTCGCAGCGGGGCCAGGAGCAGCATGTCCATCACACGACGGCTTTCGGCCCGCTGCCGGTGGCGTAACGGCCGAGGGCCGTCAGTGGGAAGACGTGGCGGTAGAGGTGGTAGTTGAGCGAGAAGTCCCACGGGAAGCCTGTACCCGTGAACCACGGCTCGTCCCACGTCCCCTGGTCGTCCTGGGTGGAGACCAGCCAGTCGACGCCTCGGGCCGTGGCCGGGTTGGCGCGCTCGCCTGCGGCCAGCAGCGCCATCAGGGCCCAGGCTGTCTGCGATGGCGTCGACGTGCCGCGACCTTTCCAGCCCGGCTCGACGTAGGAGCGCAGGTCCTCGCCCCAGCCCCCGTCTGCGTTCTGGTGCTCGAGCAGCCAGCGCACCGCGGCGGCCACCGATGGATGGTCGGTCGGCACGCCGGCTGCCACCAGGGCAGGCACAACAGCCCCGACGCCGTAGACGTAGTTGACGCCCCAGCGCCCCCAGTAGGAGCCATCCGGCTCCTGGTTGGCGATCAGCCACTCCACTCCCCGGCGCATGGCCGCGTCCCACTCCGGGGTGCGCTCGTGCTCATATGCCAGCATCTCGACGACGTGGGCGGTGACGTCGGCGGTCGGGGGGTCCGTGACCTCGCCGAAGTCGAAGAAGGGCAGCTGGCGGGGCAGCGAGGAGTTGTTGTCGGCGTCGAAAGCGCCCCAGCCCCCGTCGCTCGACTGCATGCCGACCACCCAGTCGATGCCGCGGCGGCATGCGGGCCCGGCCGGCTGTCCGGCCCCGGGCCGCCTGAGGGCGAGCACCACCTCGGCGGTGTCGTCTATGTCGGGGTAGTTGACGTTGGCGAACTCGAAGGCCCAGCCGCCAGGGGCAAGACCGGGGCGGCGCACCGACCAGTCCCCGACCACCTTGACCTCTTGGGCCAGTAGCCACTCCCGTGCTGTGGTCACCATCGGGTCCGTGGCCGGCAGGCCCGCGTCGGCCAGGCCGACCAAGGCCAGGGCCGTGTCCCACACCGGTGACTGGCATGCCTCGATACGCCGGCCCGTAGCGTCGTCGATCGTGAAGGCCTCCATGCCGCGCAGCGCGGCCGCGATGACGGGGTGGTCGACCGGGTAGCCCTGCAGGACCAGGGCGATGGTCGAGTAGACCATGGGGGGCTGGATCCCGCCCCAGGAGCCGTCTGACTCCTGGCGGGCGACGATCCATCGCTCCGCCTCGCGCAGAGCGGCACGTCTGACGGCGCTTGCCAACCACCAGTTCGTCCGGTCGTAGCGGTGCAGGACCTTGTCGAAGCCGACCATGGCCCGCCCGAGCAGGGTGAGGTGGCGCGGCGGCCTGGGCCGGCCGGAGCGCAGCTCGTCTATTGCGAAAGGCAGGGCCCGGGCCGGCCGGTGGTGGGAGATAACAGCCAGGGCCACGATCGTCTGGCGCGCCCAGCAGGCAAAGGACCAGATCGAAAAAGGCCAGCGGGGTGGGAGGAAGATGAGCTCGGCCGGTACCGACGGGAGCTCCTCCCAGTCCCAGCGGCCGACCATCGCCAGCCAGACATGGGTGAAGACACGGGCGGCCTCGACACCGCCGTGTTCGCGCACCCAGCGGGCTGCCGCGCTCATATGAGGCGCCGAGGGCTCGTCGCCGGCCAGCCGCAGGGCCACGTAGGCCTCCACCGTCGCCGACAGCTCGCCCGGCCCGCCGTAGAACGTGGCCCAGGGGCCATCGGGGAGCTGCATCCCCCGGAGCCGGCGCGCCGCTGCCGCCAGGACGGAGCCGTCCAGGATGCCGAGGAAGTGCCGCAAGAGCACGTCCTCGGCATCCATGGTCACGTTCGTCTCCAGCTCGCCCTTCCAGTAGCCCTCGGGCTGCTGCTCGCGGCGCAGGTAGTCCACCGCCCGGGCGGCGGCGCGGGCGGCCGCCTGCGTGCGTCCGGCTGGGCGGCGGTCGGGGTGGGCGTCGGGGCGGCCGTCGTGCGCCCTCTCAACCACCGGGGCGTCACGCACTTCGGGCCCGACGTCGCCGGGTTTGCGCAGTACGGCGCCGTCGGTGCCCGCCGGCTGCTCGCGGGAGCCGGCCAGCAGCGTCACGATTCGCGCTCCACCACGTACACCGCCAGGTCGGCGAGAGCGCGCCGGGGCACGGCGCTGAGCCGTGCGCGTTCGAGGGAGCCGAGGGCAGCGTCGAGATGGGCCTTGGCTCTCGCCGCCGTCCACTCCCGCCCACCGCAGGCCTCGACCAGCCAGGTCGCCCGGGCCACTTCGTCAGCCGACAGGGGCCGACGCGCCTGGGGCGACCAGTCGGGGACCTCAGCCGCGCCGGCCATTGCCCGGTCACGACGGCGCTGGCCGTGACCGTTGCCTTTGTTGTTTTGGCCGTCGGTGGCCGCCACCAGGGCCAAGACCTCTGCCGGTTCGGCCGCCGCTTCGTCGGGCGTGCCGAAGAGGATCGACTCGAGCTCGCGGGCCTCGTCGTCGCCTGCCCCCAATGCGGCCACGATGGGCATCGACTTCTTGCGCTGGCGGATGTCGTTGCCCGACGGCTTCCCGGTGGTGGCAGGGTCGCCCCATATGCCGAGGAGGTCGTCAACTGCCTGGAAGGCCACGCCGAGATGGCGTCCGAAGTCCCTCAGGGCAGCCACCGTCGCAGGTGCGGCACCGGCCAGGATCGCTCCGATGGAGGCGGCCGACCCGAGCAGGGCCCCGGTCTTGGCCGTGGACATGGCCATGCACTCCTCGACGCTCACGGACCTGCGCCGCTCGAACGCCAGGTCGTCCGCCTGGCCGGCGATCATCTCGGCCGTGGCCTTGGCGAGGGCGGCGGCGGCGGCGGGCGCGTTCGGGCTGGGCGCCGACAGGAGCCATTCGGTGGCGAGCGTCGACAAGGCGTCACCGGCCAGGAGGGCCACCGAGGGGCCCCACACCGTCCACACGGTGGGCCGGTGCCGCCGCTCGCGGTCGCCGTCCATGAGGTCGTCGTGGATGAGGGAGAAGTTGTGGACCAGCTCGACAGCCGCGCCTCCAGGGGCGCCGACTTCGGGCGCCGCCCATGCGGCCTCGGCCGAGAGCATGGCGAGCGCCGGCCGTATGCCCTTTCCGCCCGGGACATCTACGGGTGTGCCGTCCGCAGCAGCCCACCCCAGGTGGTAGCTCACCACCTCGCGGATGCTCGGTACGAGCGTAGCCACGGCCTTTCGCATCAGAGGATGGGTGATGTCACGGGCCTTGTCGAGAACCTCGGCAACCGCGGTCGTGGGTTTCACTGAGCCTCCTGAACTGTCGCCGGCTGTGTCCGTCGGCCCGGTGCCGGCTGCGAACCGGGCCCTGATGTTCTGGTTGCTGCCAGGGCGGCACGGGCGCCGGCCAGGCCGCTGCGCACGGCGCCTTCCATCGTGGGCGGCCACCCGGTGGCGGTCCACGCCCCCGCCAGTGCCAGCCCCCTGAGCCGGGAACGTGGAGGTTCCCGGTGGGCCGAGCTCCCCGGCTCGGCCCTGAAGGTGGCATGGTGCTCGCGTGTCACCAGAGTGGAGAGCACCCGCGCCTGCGCCACCCCGGGGAACATCCGGCCCAATGCCTCTACGGCCCCGCTCTCGAGCTGGTCACGCCTGGCACCGATGTAGTCGTCGGCTCCCGACACCGACACCGCCAGGTACTGGCCGCGCCCTGCCCCCGAGGACTGCGTACGGTCGAACACCCACTGGGCCACGCCGTCTCCAGCCGCAAAAGCCAGGTCGGTCACCTTGCGATCGAAGTGGACGTGGACATTGACTATGGGTGAACTACCCAAACGGGCTGGCTTCGAATGCAGGGCACCAGCCGGCAGCACGTCCTCCACGCAGTAGTGGGGGAGCGCTACGACGACGGCGTCGGCGGTCAGCTCGCCGGTCGCCGTCCGCACGACGTAGCGGGCGGTGCCGCCCCCACCGGCCTCGCCCGCACCGGCCTCGCCCGCACCGGCCTCGCCCGCACCGGCATCGCCCGGGCCGGTTGGGTGCAGAGGGGCGACGGCCTGCACTTGTTCGCCCTTGTGCACCGCCACGCCCGCCTTGGCCAGCGCTGCCTCGCCCCGGGCACCGTGGAGCTGGCCGAGCGGCACTGTGCTCCAGCCGATGTCGCCGGCCGAGGCGTCGGTGAGCAGGCCGGTCTGGAAGACCTTGGCCGCCATGGCCAGGGACGCCCGGCTGGCAGGCAGGTTGACCGTCGCAAGGCAGATGAGCTCCCAGAGGTGCGAGATCGCAGCCGGGCCCTGGTGGTGGCGGACCAGCCAGTGTTCGAACGTCTCCTCGTCCAGGCCCGGGTCGTCGAGGTCGAGGCGGGCCAGTGCGGCGGCGGCGAGGCCGATGCGGGCGCGTTCGGCCCACGGCACCAGGCTGTAGGAGAGGAGGCTGCGTGCCAGGTGCAGGGGTGCCCTCAACCGGTCGCGCCTGAGGACCGCCGTGCGGCCGTCGCGTACCACCGCCACGTCGAGGCGGCCCTGGACGTGGACGTCACCGGCCGAGCCGACCCGGTCGAGAAAATCGAGGTAGGCCGTGCAGCATCGCAGGAAGACATGCTGGCCGTTGTCCATGGTCAGCCCATCGTGGGTGAAGGACCAGGTGAGGCCTCCGAGCCTGGCCCGCTTCTCCACCAGCGTGACCCGTGCACCGCTGTCGGCGCAACTCAGGGCGGCCGCCATCCCGGCCAGTCCCCCGCCCACGACCACGATCTCGGGGGCAGTGCTCATGCTGGCGCGCCACGCATGAGGGCCCCTGCAGCCACCCTGGCCTTCTCGAGCACGGGCAACGACAACCGGCCGGCAAGGGGTGCGTCGGGGCGTGCCCGTATGCGGTCGAGCAGGTGCCGGTAGATACCGGCCATGGCGGCTGTACAGGCCCGGCTGCGCTGGTCGAGCAACGACAGCAGTGGCAGGCCCCGCTCGTACCATTCGACGGCACGGGCGCTCTCGAAGCAAATGAGCGCCATAAGGTCATCGCGGCTTCCCTCCAGGTGCGGGCCTATGCCAAAACGCTCCCGGTCGACCCTTGGCAGGTAGACCCGGCCCATGACCTCGAGGTCCTCTCTCACGTCGCGAAGGATGTTGGTCAGCTGGAGGGCCACCCCGAGGGCGTCCGCCAAGGGGCCGGCCAGGGCGTGGTCGGTGCTGCCGTAGATGGACAGCGACAACCGCCCGATGGACCCGGCGACGCGCCGGCAGTACTCGACAAGGTCGTCCATCGTGTCGTAGGTGCGGCCCTGCACGTCCCACTCGCAGCCTTCGACCAGCTCGGACAGTGCCTCCAGGGGCAACGGGAAGTGACGGGCGGCGTCGGCCAGAGCCACCAGGACGGGGTCGCCGGGGGGGACGACCGCACCGGGCCGGCCCGCCACCGAGCCCTGAAGCGCCAGCAGAGAGCTCCTGATCCCCGACAGGGTGGCGAGGCGGAGGTCCTGGCGGCCTGCGCCGTCCGGGGCCGGCCCGGTCCCGGACGGCGCAGGTGTGTCGTCCCCCGCGTCGTCGACCCGGCGTGCCATGGCGTAGAGAGCGCACATGGCGTCCCGCTTGTGCGGGGGCAGCAGCCTTATCCCGTAGTAGAAATTGCGGGCCTGCGAGCGCGTGATCTGCTCGCAGTGGCGGTAGGCGAGCGCGACAGCGGGCTGGTTCATCGTGGCCC
>JAKACE010000074.1 GCA_021821705.1 Actinomycetes bacterium
CCAGGAAACCGTCACGCTCCAGGTAGGCCCGTACGACCTCCCGCACCGATGGGTCGTCGTCGACCACGACCGCCCTGTTGTTCAGTTCGAGCTCGCTCATGGCGCCTTACCCGAAGGGCCTTGGACCGGCTGAGCGGTGCGCCCGCACACCCGAGCTCATCGTTCGCCGCCGATCGGGGCTGCCGGCCCAGGGCTGCCGCCCGTCCTGATCAGCTCACGCGCCTGGCGGTACTGGTCCTGGTCTATCTCGCCCCGAGCCAGGCGCTCGTCCAGGATGCTGAGGGCGTCAGGCCTGCCAACGGGCCGCTGCGGCCCGCGGGCGCCCCGCGCCACAGCGTAGATGCCCCAGGCGACCAGGCCCCAGAAGGCCAGCATCACGACCAGCCCGAGCGCACCCTGCCACCAGCCCCATTGCCCCCCGTACCAGAACATCACCTCGGCCACCTCCTCGTGCGCCCGGGAACGACCGGCCGCCTACGCCCAGGATGAGGTTTGGGTACCCCTGGGGGGTAGAGCCATAGGGCCCGATAGGGCGGCAACGCATGGCCCTACCCCCCATTCCTATGCCCGGGGCACGATGGCAGCGAACGGTAATTGGGCCGTTGGCCAGTTGGACCGGGGCAGACGGACCTAACGCCGGTGCTCAGGAACACCACAACTCGAGCCTCCCAGAGAGGCCGACAGGGCTTTTCCGGCCCAGGAAAGAAGGCCGCAAATGTCTACTCCCAGAGATGGCAATGCAAGTCGGTGCGTATCGCCCTGGCCGATGTGCGCCCTCAGGGTCGTCTTCGGCCTGATCTGGGCCGTGGACGCGGTCCTCAAATGGCTCCCGGGCTTCCGGGCCAGCTACATGTCGACCATCATGGGCATCGCTCAAGGCCAACCCGGCTGGCTCAGGCCCTGGTTCCGGTTCTGGATAGATCTCCAGCACCCGAGGGCAACCGCCTTCGCCTACCTGGTGGCCGTACTGGAGACGCTCATTGCGCTGGCATTGATCCTGGGACTGGCCAGGAAGCTCACATATGCCTCGGCGGCGGTGTTCTCGTTGCTCATATGGGCGACGGCCGAAGGTTTCGGAGGCCCTTACACCTCGGGCGCCTCGGACATCGGGACAGCAGTCATATACGCCGTCGTGTTCGCAGGCCTTCTCGCCCTTGGCTACTACGTGGGCCCGTCGCCCTACAGCCTGGATTACTACTTGGAGCAGCGCTACTCGTGGTGGTGGCGCCGGGCCGAGGTGCGCCGTCCACAGCCCGGCCGCGTCTTGGTCGCAGGTCCTGGACGCGGCGTCGAGCCGGTGCTGATCGGCCCAGCCCTTGCCGAGCTGCCCATGGCCCACCAGCACGCCCAGCAGCGCCAGGTATGAACCCGGGAGCTTCGTGGTCCAAGTGACCCCGGCTTGTCGAGCCCCTGGCTCGCTGCACCACCACCCACCGGCACATAGGAGCTAGCAAGCCAGATGTCTCAGCTTCTCCAGGGCACCACCGTCATCGCCGCCTTCCTCGCAGGCATGGTGGCCCTTTTCGCTCCCTGCTGCATCTCGGTGATGCTGCCCGCCTACCTGGCGACCGGCGTGCACCGCCGCAGCGCTCTGGTGGCGATGACGTTCATTTTCGCCGCCGGCGTGGCTACTGTCATCGTGCCGATCGCATTTGGCGTCACCGCTGTCAGCCGGCTGATAAACGAGTACCACCCGATCATCTATACGGTGATGGCGCTCGGGATGGCGGTGATGGGTGTCTTCATGCTCCTTGGGCGCAACCTGTCACTGCCTATGGTGGGAATGCGGGCGCGGCCCGCAGGCGGCACGGGGAGGGCCTACGTCCTCGGGGTGTTCTCGGGGATTGCCACGGCGTGCTGCGCCCCCGTGCTTGCGGGCGCGATCATCCTCGCCGGGGCCAGTGCCAGCTTCGTCACCTCCCTCGGGGTCTCGGTGGCCTACGTGTTCGGCATGGTGGCGCCGCTTTTTGTCGTGGCGCTGGCCTGGGACGGCCGCAAGCTCGGCCAGACAAGATGGCTCCGTGCCAGAGCAGTGAGGCTGCCGGTCGCCGGTCACAGCCGTTATGTGCCGGTTACGAGCCTGGTGGGGGGCTTGCTGCTCATCGCCATGGCGGTCATCACCGGGGTCACAGCCGTCACGGGCCCGTCCAGCCCGACCAGCGGCTGGCAGTTGCGCATGGTCACAGGCTTGCAGCACGCCGCCCACGTGCTCACGACCTTGGCGGGCCACGTGCCCGGTTGGGCTACGGCACTGACATTGGCGGCTTTGCTGGCACTGCTGGCTATCGTCGCCGTCCACCAGGCGGCCGGGCCGGCAGAGCACGCCGGGCCCGAGGGCGACAACGAAGGGCCCGGTCCCCTAGGTGAGCACGAGCCCGAGGAGGAGCCACGGGCGCTCACGCCCGTCGCCCAGCACTGTTGCCCCGACGACGAAGCTCCGGCGGAGCCGCCCTACCAGCGCCCGACGACCTCGGCCGGCGCGCCAAACCCCGGTTTGCAAGGAGGATGAACGATGTCGACAAAGGTCCCACCCCGCCCGAAGCCGGGCGCACCACGGCCACCACGGCCGTCGGCGGCGCAGGCCTCGATGGCACAGCGCGCCAACGCAGGCGGCTCTGCGAGGCGGCGGGCGGCGCAGGCGCGCCGGGCGCGCCAGCAGAAGATCTGGCTAGTCAGCGGGGTCGTAGTTGTCGCCGCCGTGATAGGCCTCTACATCGCCACCAACGGAGGGGCGAAACAGGGCAGCGGCTCTTACCCCTACGCCGTCGGCCGGCCCGGGCCCGGCCAGGAGGCGCCCGATTTCACCCTGGCGTCGACGACCGGGGGCAACTGGAGCCTGGCCGCCCAGCGGGGCAAGACGGTGCTGCTGTTCTTCCAAGAGGGCGTCGACTGCGAACCGTGCTGGACGCAGATAAAGGACATGGAGTCGAACTGGGGGAGCTTCCGGGCCCTCGGGATAGACGAGATGGTGAGCATCACCACCGACCCCCTGTACGCCCTGGAGCAAAAAGTCGCAGACGAAGGGATCACGACACCCCTGTTGGCTGACCCCGATGCGTCGGCCTCGGCTGAGTACGCGATGACCTCCTATGCGATGGCCGGCATGACCGACCAGGACGGGCACAGCTTCGTGGTCGTCGGGCCGAACGGCGTGATCAAATGGCGTGCCGACTACGGCGGGGCGCCCAACTACACGATGTTCGTGCCGGACTCGGACCTGGTGGCCCAGATGAAGTCGGGTGGTCGGGCTGGGCAGGCCCTGTGAGCGCAGCGCGCATCACCCTGATCACGGCTCCTCACTGCGAGCTGTGCCAGCACGCCAAGGAGGTACTGGCCCGTGTCGGGGCGGACTACGACATCGAGGTCTCGGTGCTCTCCGACGAGAGCGAACGAGGCAGTGCGCTCATGATGGAGCACCTCGTTGCCTTCCCGCCCGGGGTACTGCTCGACGAGAAGTTGTTCTCTTACGGGCGCCTGTCGGAACGAAAGCTCCGCCGTCAGCTCGACAAGACGGGTGCCGCCCGCCCCCGGCCGAAGGGCGGTCGCACGCCGCTCACCCCGGCGACCGCCTCGACGTCGACGGGGCTCGGGGTGGTAACGACCAACCTTGGCGGGGTGCCGCCAGGTCGTCCCCGGGACCAAACTGTCCCACCTACCTCAGTGCCGCGGCCGTGATCATGGCCGACCGAAGCCATTTGGCTCCCAGCGCCGGGTTCCCCGCCGACGCCGCCCACAGGCCTCCCTGCACGTCGCGGGCGACGCCCCAGGCGGCGATCCGCTGCGCAGGCAGGTCTAGTTCTCCGGCCAACCAGTCGATGCGCGCCAGCACGACACGTCCGGCGTCGCCGAGCCGGAACGGCCAGTCGAGTTGGGCCACGAGCGACCACGGGTCGTAGGCAGGGTCGCCGACCATGGGCTTCGGGTCGATCGCCAGATAGGGCGCACGACCGGCGGCGAGGACATTGCCGGGGTTGAAGTCACCGTGCACGACGACCTGGCGCTCGGCAGAGCCGGGCAGCGAGCGGAGCAGTTCGATGCCGGTCCTGAGGACGGCCGGGTCAGTTCCGAGGGCCACGAGGGCAGCGCCGTGTGCCTCCAACCGCCGATCCGCCTCGTCGGCCCACTGGTTGCAGACAGCCGCCATCGTGTCGAAATGCGGCCCGTCGGTTGGCGGGGCGCCCTTGCCCCACAGGGCGTTCAACAGCTCGGCACCAATCGCCAGCCCGCGCCCGCTCGGTAGTCCGGCGTCTCGCAGCGGCGTGCCGGGCCGGCACCGCTCGAGCAGCATCGTCCAGGTGCCGGGATTTTCGGCCAGTAGCCGGACCGAGCCGGAGCCATCCCACCAGCGCAGCGCCACGGCCTCGGTTCTGGCTTCGGAGTGTGGCCAGCTGACCTTGAGAACGGCATCGCCCCTGGCGGAGCGAACCGGCGCTACCCAGCCGCAGACGCCCCCGTCGTAGGGCACGCCCGCGATCACGAGCTTCCAGTCCCGACAGGCTTGCTCGACAAGGTCCGGCAGGCGATCAAGCCAGTTGAGGCCCTCGGCGGAGGTTTCCCGGGCCTTGCGGAGCCAGGGGTGAATGATCACCGAGCCGCCCACGAGCCGAGACTAGACGATGAGTTGCGACGGCTCGTGAGCTGGGCCCGGGGACCACTTTCCCTTCAGCACCGGGCGATCTGGGCCGCATTGAAGCCTCTCCCCAGAAGAGCCGGCATGCCTGTCGAGCGAGACCCTCGCCCGGTCGTAGTGCATCGTCGAGCGGGCTCGTGCAGCACAGGTCCGTGACGCGCCTGTCCCAGGCCGCATCATGGCCTCAAGCGACAGCGCTGCGGTAGGCCCGGGTCGCCCACGCCAGGGTCAGTGCGCAAAGAGGTGTGAGCACCGCGAACGCGTGCCAGGTGCCGGCGCTGGCCATGTGGTCCTGAGCAAGCCCGCGCGCCGCCGTCACCAGGTAGTAGAGCGGGTCGAAATGGCCCAGCACCCGGAGCCAGAGCGGCCCGATGGCAAGTGGCAGCAGGACGCCGCCGAGCAGCAGGACGGGGAGGTTGAGCCCGTTCATGATGGCAGCGAAACCCTGGATCTCTCCCCCGCTCCTGAGCGCCAGCGACATGGAGAAAGCCGACACCGTGGCGGCCAGCAGTGCCAGCAGCACCCCGAGCACGAGTAGGCCCGGGTGGAGGGCAAACCCGAAGGCGGCACCGACCGCCACCAGGATGGCATCGAATACGAACATCGAGGCGACGTTGGCGACGACAGGCCCGGCGAGCAGAGCTACCCGGGCCGTCGGGGTCACCCGCAGACGCTCCACCAGGCCTGATTGAAGCTCGAAGATGACGGTGAACCCGGGGCCGATGCCCGAGGAGAACGCAAGCAGGGCCAGGATCCCGGGGAGGAACTCGTCGAGCACGGCACCGGTCGAGCGGCCTGCCACCCCGGGCAGGCCCCGCAACAGCGGCGTGAAGAGCGCCAGGTACAGCAGGGGGCTCGACAGCCCGACGGCGACCCACGCCGGGCTGCGCAGTAGCTGGTGGACGTAGCGCCAGGCGAGCAGGCCGGTGTCCCTTGCGAGCTTCATGGCCGTCCCTTTCCGGTCGAAGGGGCCGCCGTGTCGCGAAGGGAGCGGCCGGTAGCGGCGAGGAAGACGTCGTCGAGGCTGGCCTCGGTGAGGGCCAGCGAGGCTATCTCCAGCCCTGCCCCGTCGATGGCCCTGAGCAGTTCGGGCAGGACGCGCGACCCGCTGTCGGAGTGCACCCGCAAGGAGTTGTCCTCGACCGCCACGTCGGTGAGCCAGGGCGGCGTGCCCAGCGCCCGCTCAGCCTGTGCCGCCTGGTCGGCGGTGTGGAACGCCAACGCGATGCTGGTGGCGGCGACACTCGCCTTGAGCTGCGCCGGCTTTCCCTGCGCCACGATGCGGCCACCGTCGACGATGACGACTCGGTCGCACAGAGCGTCGGCCTCCTCCAGGTAGTGCGTTGTGAGCACGACGGTCGTGCCCCGGGCCGTGAGCCCACGGACGTGGTCCCACAGGTGGGCCCGGTTCTGGGGGTCGAGGCCGGTGGACGGCTCGTCGAGGAAGAGGACCTCGGGGGCGTGCACGATCCCCAGTGCCACGTCGAGGCGTCGGCGCTGCCCGCCCGAATAGGTCCTGACCCTCCTGTCGGCGATGGCCTCGAGGTCGAGCAGAGCCAGCAGTTCGGGCACGCGACGCCTCAGCTCTGCTCGGCTCAACCCGTACAGTGCGCCCTGGAGAGCGAGGTTTTCCCGTCCGGTTGCCATGATGTCGGCACCACCGGACTGGCTTACGTAGCCCAGGTGCCAACGGACTTCGCCTGGACGGGCGGCAACGTCGACTCCGGCGATGGTGGCTCGCCCCGAGTCGATGGGCAACAGTGTCGTCAGCATGCGCATGGTGGTGGTCTTGCCCGCCCCGTTCGGCCCCAGAAGGCCGAAGATCTCCCCCGCCGCCACGGTGAAGGACAGGCGATCGACCGCCTTCACCGCCCGGCCACGGGAGGAGAACGTCTTTTCCAAGGCCTCGGCTTCTATGGCGGTACCCGTACCGGGACGGGCCGCATCGGTCGTTCCTGCAGGGTTCACGGCTGCTCCTCGCCCAAGGCGCTCTCCCACATGGGGGTGAAGGAAGTAGAAGTAGTTGCGTCGGGCCGCTCGTACGCCCTGCGCCACCAAGAGCAGCCGTCGAGGGCGCCACTGGCGATATCGGAGCGGAGGCGGGACACGAAGTCCAGCTCCGTCCGGCGAAGGGCACCGGCGTACTCGGCCTCAACCCAGAAGAGCCGCGGAAGGCCCCACTCGGTGGCGAGCGCACGCAGGTCGCCGACGCCGGCGAGCTCGGCTTGCAAGCGGGCCTCGCGCTCGGCGAGCAGCGACACCGCCTCCTCGGGTGAGACGGCGGCCAGGAAGGACAGGGCGGCACCGAAGGCCGGGTACTCCTTGACGGGCACTGCGAGGAGCTCTGCCAGCCAGTCGTGCATCTCCGCGTAGCCTGCCTCGGTGATCCGGTAGATGGTCCGCTCGGGCAGGCGACCGGCTCGCTCTGTCTCGGCCTCCTCGATCTGGCCTCGTCGCGCCAGTTTGTCCACCACGGCGTAGAGCGACCCGTAGTTGAGCCGGACACTGTCGGCGGTATGACGTGAGCGCAGCGTCTGGGCGACCTCGTAGGGGTGCATGGGACGTTCCGCCAAGCAGACCAGCACGGCCAACGCCAAAGGGTTGGCACGCTTGCCAGCGGGCACGGCGCCTCCTCCAGGACACTTCATTAACGGGGACTCTATTTAGAGTACCAACGGAGGAGCCTGGCTGCAAGCGGGCGTCACCGGCTGGGGAACCGGTCCAGGTATGCCTGAGTACACAGCCTGCCGGCGGGTTGTGCCACCCGACATGGGCTCCCACGGCGTCTGGGGCGCACATAGCACCCAGGGGCCACCTGGCTGTGGTGATGCCTCGTCCCGGCCGGTGCCGGGTTCGGCGCCGCCTACCTTAGGTCGGCCGTGGCTGGGCGAAAGACCCTAATCGAAAGGACCGCGCTCGTTACATCATGGAGGCTGGGCCTGTGGACGGCCACGCCACGAGCAGGAGGGGGGTTTGTCGATGCATGGTGGACGGGGCCGAGCCGGTGGGCTCTGGAGGCGGGCCTGGAGCCTGCCCCGTCGGCACGCGCCCAAGTCCCCCGTGGTGGCAGCAGGAGTGATCGTCGTTTTGATGATCGCCGTGACCGTCCTGCGCTGGTTCCTCGATGGCGCAGCCCAGGCGGCCGCCGTCCTC
>JAKACE010000075.1 GCA_021821705.1 Actinomycetes bacterium
CGCGTCGCTCGATGTTCGGGCCGGCCATGGCCATGCCCACGGTCCTCATAATGCTCCTGCTGGGCGCCTACCCGGTCGTCCAAGGCATATATGAGACTTTCACAAACGCCTCCCTGGGCGGGAAGTCGCACTTCATCGGCCTGGCGAACTATGGTTCGCTGCTTTCGGACGGGTCGTTCGGCACCGTGGTCTGGAACACGCTGCTGTGGACGGTCGTTGGCACCGTGGCTGCGCTGCTGGTGTCGACGGCCCTGGCCCTTCTGCTCGCCCAGCCCAGGCGGAATGCTGCCTTCCAGCTCCTGTGGATAGTGCCTTGGGCCATGCCCCAGATGACCCTGGCGATCATCTTCCTCTGGCTGTACACGCCTCTTGTCGGCTTCCTGGCCGGCTGGGCACAGCACTTCGGCATCGTGTTCCCCGCACTGCTGGCGCAGCCCCACCTGGCGTTGTGGGCGGTGCTCGTGCCGGCCGTGTGGTCGACGTACTCGTTCGGGATGCTCTTCATCCATGCCGCCCTGCTCGGCGTCGACCCCCAGCTCGTCGAGGCGGCACGTATCGACGGGTGCTCGGTCTTCCAGCAGTTCCGCCTGGTCAAGCTCCCGCTCATCGGCTCGGTGGTCAGGGTCGTCGCCCTGCTCGACTTCCTCTGGTTGTTCAACCAGTTCGCGGTGATCTGGATCATGACCGAGGGGGGACCGGGCAACTCGACGCAGATCCTGGGCTCGTACGCCTACTACGAGGCGTTCATGGTCCGCAATGTCGGCCTGGCCACGACGGTCGGCGCTGTGATGCTGTTGCTGCTGCTGGCGTTCGTCATGGTGTTCCTTTTCCTCGCCCGCAAGACCTATGGCGGGCTGGGGGTGAACAGGTGAGCGCCCAGGCGGTTGGTACGCCGCCGGCCATGGTGGCGCTGCGTCCGCCCAAGCGGACGGCCCAGCGGGCGCGCCACGACCTGGTGAGGTCCGTCGGTTACTACACGTTGTGCACGCTCGTGACCCTGGTCGTGCTGTCCCCGGTCATCCTGGTCGTGGGCTCGTCGTTCAAGTCCAGCCATTCGCTGTTCGCGGTGCCGCCTTCGGTCTTCCCGAGCTCGCCGACCCTGGCCAGTTACCAGGCCTTGTTCGACACCACGCCTTTCCTGCGCAACATCGTCAACTCACTCGTCGTGGGCATCGTGGTGTCGGCCGTGGCCGTGCTGGTGGGGACGGCGGGCGGCTACGCCATCGCCCGTGAGAAGTTCCGGGGCCGCGCCATCATCCGCATCGGTTCGCTGGTCTGGTACATGTTCCCCCCGATGCTGATCATGATCCCGCTCTACCTGGAGTTCTCGCAGGTGGGCCTGGTCAACAACGACCTCGGTGTGGGCGTGGCCTTCCTGACCTTCACCATCCCGTTCTCGGTGTGGATGATGACGGCCTTCTTCCAGCAGGTGCCCTACGAGCTCGACGAGGCGGCGTGGCTGGACGGCGCCTCCAAGTGGGTGACTCTCTGGCGCATTGCTCTACCCATCGCCCGGCCCGGGATGGCGGCCTGTTTCGTGACGGCGTTCATGATGACCTGGGGCGACTACCTGTTCTCGGTGACACTGCTAAGCAGCGGCAGTACCTATACCGTAGGTGCCGGGCTCAACTCGCTGATCGGCACGGTCGGCATCGCCTACGGGCAACTGCTGGCGGGCACGGTCATCGTGCTGGTGGTGCCCATCGGGATCCTGGCCATCGGGCGCAAGTGGTTCACCCGGGGCCTGGTCTCGGGTGCACTGAAGTGACGGCGTACCGGCGCGGCCGGTGGACCGTCCAGGACAACGACAACAGCTAAGGAGGACAAAGTGACAGCACGTTTGACCGACGCGATGAGCGACGGGCGGCGATTGGTGATACTCCCGGTGGACCATGGCCTGGCCCTGGGTGAGGTGGACGGGTTGGAGGACCCGGTCGGGGTGGCGCTCAAGTTCGCCGGCCAGACCGAGATCGACGGGACGCTTTGCAGCCTGCCCGTGTCGAAGCGCCTGGGCGCGGCCGGTTTCCCCGAGAGCGCCTTCAGGATCATCACCCTCGACAGCGCCTTGCAGGGCAACGACGGCAGCATCCTGCAGGTCCCGGTGTGCGGCGTTGAGGAAGCCAAGGCGGCCGGTTGTGATGGCGTCAAGGTGCTCATGGCGTGGGAGGAGGGGCTGGCGGAGCGCGGCCACGTGCTGCGGGTGGTCGCCGACGCGGTGGCGGCCGGTGGCAAGGCCGGCGTGCCCGTGATCGCCGAGCCGGTGGCGGCCGGTGGTACCCAGAGGGTCGAGGCTGTCGAGTTGGAGAGGCGCGAGCTCGAAGCCGCCCGCATAGCCATAGAGGTGGGCGCAGACGTGATCAAGATGCGGATCTGGGACACCGAGCGCTTCCGCAAGTTCGTTTCCCACTGCCCGGTGCCGGTGGTGGCGCTCGGGGGCGGCCTGAGCGGCGGGAGCAGCGGCGTGCTCGGCTCCATCAAGCGGGGCCTGGACATGGGCCTGTCCGGGGTGTTCGTCGGGCGCAACGTCTGGCAGCGGCCCGAGGAAGAAGCGCTGGCGCTCATGGACGAGATCTGCGCCGTCGTCCACTCCGCAGCGTGAGCGGGGCCCGGATGAGCAACGCCGGCGGCACGCAGCGGCTCCACCTGGGCGGGGTGGTGCCTCCCATCGTCACGCCTCTCAGCACCGAGGGGGCACTGGACGTCGCCTCGTTGGAACGGCTGGTCGAGTTCGAGCTCGATGCAGGCGTCTCGGCCCTGTTCGTGCTCGGGACCGGGGGCGAGGGCCCCTACCTCGACCTGCCCGAGCGCGAGGAAGTGGTGGCCCGTGTCGTGAAACAAGCGGCCGGCCGGGTGCCGGTCGTCGTGGGGATAAGCGACATCGGTACCGCCCGCGCCCTGCACAACCTGCACCTGGCGGCGGCCGGTGGAGCGGACGGGCTGGTGTGCACCGCACCTTTTTACGGAGAGGTGAGCGACATCGAGGTGGAGGCGCATTTCGAGGCCCTGGCCGCTGCGGCCGGTGACCTGCCCCTGTACGCCTACGACATCCCGAGCAAGGTCGGCAGCAAGCTCTCTTTCGCCAGCGTGGTGAGGATGGCCCGCCGCGGCCTGATCGCCGGCATCAAGGACTCCAGCGGCGACATCGACGGGTTCCGCCGGCTGCGCCTCGAGCTCGCTGGACTGGAGGGCTTCAGCCTGCTGACCGGGTCCGACTCGTTCGCAGACATGGCCATGCTCGGGCTGGCGGACGGCATGATCGCCGGCCTGGCCAACGTGGACCCGGCCGGCTATGTCCGCCTGTACGCCGCTGCCCGCCAGGGCCGGTGGGAGCAGGCGCGTGCCGAGCAGGACAGGCTGTTCCGGCTGCGGGACATCGTGCTTGCCGGCCTTCCCCGGGTGAGCAGCTTCAGTGCCACGATCGGCTCGTTCAAGACGGCGCTCGTGCAGCTGGGTGTGATCGACAGCGACGCCCTCCAGCGGCCACTGTGCCCGTTGAACGACGCAGAGCGGGAGAGGGTACGCGACGTCCTCTTGGCGGGGGGGCTGTCCCCGGTCGCCGACGGCAAGTGAAGCAGGATCCCCCGATGCGCATAGCCAGCATCGAAGCCATGGCCAGCAGGCTGCAGATCCGTACCGGCCAGTGGCAGGACCAGGTCCACATCGTCGACTACATCGACCTCGTCGTGGTTGACGTGCGTACCGAGGACGGCCTGGTCGGCACCGGCATCAGCCACACGTCCGGCGTCGGAGCCTGGGGCATCCTCGGGCTGTTGAAGGAACTGGCACCGCAGTTGGTCGGCAGGCCGGCCATGCCCGGGCCGCTGTGGGACTGGTCGTGGCGCTACCTGCACGACTGCGGAGGTGGCGGTGTGACGACGCTCGCCCTGGCCGCCGTGGACATGGCTGCCTGGGATCTGGCCGCCAGACGCTCGCACCTGCCCCTGGTCGAGCTCCTCGGACGGCGCCGCGACAGCGTTCCCCTGTACGCCAGCGGCATCAACCTCAATCTGAGCGAGGAGGCGCTGGTCGACCAGGTGCGAGGCTGGCGGGCCAGGGGCTATCGGGCCGCGAAGATCAAGGTTGGCAAGCCGGACCTGGCCGAGGACGTCGAGCGGGTAGCGGCGGTGCGCCGGGCTGTGCCGGACATGAGCATCATGGTGGACGCCAACCAGGGATGGTCCTATGCCGAGGCGTTGCGGCGGGTGCGCAGCCTGGAGCCGTTCGGGCTGGTCTGGGTGGAGGAACCGATGCTGGTGGACGACGTACTGGCCCACGAACGCCTGGCTGCCCGCTCGAGGTGCGCCATCGCCCTGGGTGAGAACGTCTACACGGTGTCCCAGTTCAAGGAGTTCATCTCCCGGGGAGCCCTCGACTACGTCCAGGCCGACGTGGCCCGGGTCGGCGGGGTGACGCCCTATCTGCGCGTAGCGGAGCTGGCCGCCGCCTACCAGCTCCCGATGGCCCCTCACTTCATAATGGAGGTGAGCGCCGAGGTGCTCGGGGCCGTGCCCAACCTGTACATGGTCGAGGACACCGAAGGAGGCACTCTTCGCGAGCTGGGAGCGGTGACGTCCGCCGGTGGCCCGGAGGGCGGCAGCTACCGCGTCGGCCTGCGCGAGGGCCTGGGTGTCGACTGGGACCGGGACTTCCTGGCCGCCCGGTGCCTCGAGGGCTCCCGGGCGTCGTATGGTTGACCCGGATGCCGCCGGGGAAGCCAGTTTGGGCCTGCTGACCGTGCCTGCTCCCTGGCACACCCGCTACCAGTCGCTGGCCGGTGAGCTGTCGGCACTGGCCCCGGGCGCGCCACCGGTGCTCGTCTGTTCGACGGTAAACCTCGACGAGATCTTCGTCATGGACGCCGACCGCCTGGACCGGCTGGTGGCCCGGGGTGAGGCCGCCGGGGGCTACGCCGGCCAGCTCGTCGCCGGTGTGCGCAGGGAAGTGGCCACGGGCAGCGATGCCGAGCTGTCCTGGGACTGGCCGGAAGGGCCGGCCTGGGTCAGCGGCGTCCTCGGCCCACCCGACCGGGCGCAGGTGGGCGGGACCGGGCCCCAGGCGGCCTGGGCCCTGGGCGTGCTGGGGGCGCGCACCGTCATGGCACTGCAGTGCCGCGAGCGCGAGCAGGTCGACGTACTGCCTGACGGCGTGCTCGTGTGCCGTGCCGGCTCGCTCGTAGCGGTGCGGGAACTGCTCACAACGGACGGCCCGGCACGTGCGCGCCACCAGATACTCGAGATCCCGCGCGGGACCGTCTGGGCGGGCGCTCCGCTGGCCCGCTCGCACCGCTTGATACTGCGATTTGCCCCTATAGCGCTGGAAGTAGACCCGGACTTCCTGTCCATGCAGCCGGCATTGGCACGCCAGGCCGGCGGTGGCCTGCTGTCCGGGCTCAACGGGTTGTCGGCTTCTGACACCTCGAGCCTGCGTTGGACGGCGGAGGTGGCACGATGCTGGCGCGACGCCGGCACCGAGCCGCGTCACCTGGAGCTCGGCGACACCCTGCACCCCGACGAGCTGAGAGAGCGCGTGCTCTCCCTGCGGGGGCTCTTCTCGAGCCTGGGGCTCAGCCTTTTCGAACTGCAGCGCATCTGGGGCGGGCCCACCGACCCGGCCCGGGCGGCTCTGGAACTGGCCGTCGGCCTCGGTTGCCAGTGTGTGGTGGTGCACGCCGACCGCTGGTCCATGGCGGTGCACCGCAGCGCCCCGGCGCCGATGGTCAGGCGGTTGATGGCCGGCAACCTGCTCGCATCGGCCCGCGCCGGCGCCACCGCGCCCCAGGCAGCCCTGGGCCCGTCGGCTGCCGCCACCTATGCAGCGGACATCCCGGCGTCGGAAGAGCTCATGGGGGGCTGGCGTGCCGACTGCTGCCCGGCACCGTACCTGGCCCACCCGGCCGCCACCATCGGCCTCGGCGACACTTTCGCAGCCGGGATCCTGCTCGCCGGCGCCCTGGAAGGCCGGGCCGCCGCGGGTGCCGTCTGAAACGACCACCAACAAGACAGGAGGAACAGGACAATGGCAATGAGCACGAGTACTGCCCTTGCGGGCAAGGTGGCCGTGGTGACGGGGGCCAGCTCAGGCATCGGAGCAGCCCTGGCGCAGCGCCTCGCCGGCCAAGGGGTGAAGCTGGGGCTCGGCTCACGCCGGGGCATGGCCCCCGATATCGACGGGGCCCATGTCGCCAAGTGCGACGTGCGCGACTACGCGCAGGTGGAGGAGCTGGTGCGCGGCACCGTCGAGCAGTTCGGCCGGCTCGACATCCTGGTGGCCAACGCCGGGATCGGCTCTTACCACCCGTTCCTGGAGACGCCGCTCGAGGACATCGACGAGATGGTGGACACCAACGTCAAGGGCACCGTGTACCTGCTGCGGGCAGGCCTGGGCCACCTGGTGTCCGGCGGGGGTGGGGACGTGGTCGTCATCAGCTCGGAAGCGGGGCGTCGTGGCCTGCCCGGAGAGGCGGTCTACAGCGCCTCGAAGTTCGCCCAGGTCGGCCTGACACGGGCGCTGGACAACGAGATGCGCGAGCACGGGGTCCGCTGCTCGGTCGTCTGCCCGGGCGGGGTTGCCACCAACTTCGCCATGGACCACGACCGGGGCCGAACGGCCGAGTCCGTTGCCCAGGCCGCCATGATGACGGCCGAGGACATCGCCGACGTGGTCGAGTTCGTGCTCGGCCGGCCTCGCCACATGAGGCTCATGACGACGGCAATGCGACCGATGAGCGAGGCGTCCTGGGGTTGAGGCAGCCTCGGCGTGGCCACTACTCTTCGGATGGGCGACCCGGCCGCCGTGCCCAGAGACCGACTACATAGCCCGGTGGCCGGGACCGAACGGACTTGCGGCCGGTGGCCTGTTACGCCGGGCCGGCCGTAGTGGCCGCACCCGTTGGCGCCCCGGGCCCTGGAGCGCAGTCGGGCGCGTCCTGGGAGGCCATGCGGGCTGCCACCCGTTCCAGGCGCGCCAACCACTTGAACAGCCGGTCCCGGGCCTTCTCGCCGTCGGCGTCGAGGCCTTCTGTGGCGTCGAGGCGCCAGTGCCCGCTGATAACGGGCGCCAGCACCTGTTCGTAATGGGCCCGGAAGTTGTAGATCCCGGCACCGGCGATGGCGGCTGCGTGGGCTGTGAACCCCTCGATCTCCGACCCGGGCATCTCGAACGCCCTGACCTGGCGGTCGATGGCCTCCATGGTGCGGGACGGGTCGGCGCCGAGAGCGGCGGTCGTCATGTCCCGGTAGAAAAGGTAGTGGAGGTTTTCATCGGCGGCGACCCTTTTGAGCATGGCGAAGCCCTCGGTGTCGAGCAGCCGGCCGGTGTTCCAGTGGGAAACCCGGGTGGCGAGCTCCTGGAGCGTCAGGTAGACGAGCCCGTCGACGATGGTGTTCGCCCGGGTGCCTGGCCGGAAGCCGTACGACACCTGGCGCATGCGGGCACGCTCGAGCTCCACCATGTCGATCTTGCGGGTGACGCACAGCCAGTCGCGCATGACTATGGCGTGGCGTTGCTCCTCTGCCGCCCATCGCCGGCTCCACTCGCCCCAGGCCTCCTGCTCGCCGAAGGCGTTGCTGATGGTGTGGAAGTAGTGGGGGAGGTTGTCCTCTGTCAGCAGGTTGATGTAGAGGGCGGAGGAGACGCCGGCAGCCAGCGGGTCGCCCTCGGGCACGAAAGGCTCGCCCGGGGTGTACCTACGCCCCAGTTCCCATGGCACGAACTCGTGGGGGAACCATTC
>JAKACE010000076.1 GCA_021821705.1 Actinomycetes bacterium
CCGGGCCTGGTCTTCGGGGTGGGCATGATCGAGCCACTGCTGGCCCTTGAGCTCGGCGGCGCTGTAGCCGGTGATCTCGGTCATGCGGGCGTTGACGTACTCGGCTTCGCCCGAAGCCGCCGTCTCCATTATCCCGATGGGTGCCGAAGCGGCGAGGTCCCGGAAACGCTGCTCGCTCGCCCTGAGCGACAGGGCGTCGCGCAAGCGGCCGATGCCGTAGGAAAGGTCTTCAGCCAGTTCCCCAAGTAGTGACACTTCCTCCGGCCCGAATGCGCCCGGTTCGCCCGCATAGATGGTCAAGGCGCCGATGACCTTGCCCTCCAGTGGAAGGGCCAGCGAGCACGCCGATCGCAGGCCATGGCGGACAGCGGTGTGGCGCCAGATGGCAAAGGGCCTGTCGGCGGCCAGGTCGGCGATCACCCGCGCCCCTCCTTCGCGCATGACGGTGCCGACCGGGCCCCTCCCCTCCGGCCGGTCCGCCCAGCTGATCTCGATGCCCTCCAGGTACGCCACCCGCCCCGCCGACGCCATCGGGCGGACGCTGCTGGCGGCGTCGTCCACGGCGTAGCCCACCCACGCCAATGGGAAGCCGCCGATCTCCACGATCGCCCTGCACACGTCTGCGAGCAACGAGGCCTCGTCGTTGGCGTTGACCATGGCATGGTTGCCTGCACTGAGAGTCCGCAGTACCCGGGTCAGGCGCGTCGTCTCGGTGACGTCGCGGCCGTTGAGCACGATGCCGCCGACAGCCGGGTCGTCGAGGCAGTTGGTGGCCACCACCTCCAGGTGGCGCCACTCGCCCGAGGCGGTACGGAAGCGGCTCACGGCCGGGGGCCCGCTGCCGGGCCGGGACGCGTCCCGCCTGAAGGCCTCTGCAGTCGCTGCCAGGTCCTCGGGGTGCACGAAGCGCGCCGTGCTCACCCCACGTACGTCGTCCTCGTCGAGACCGAAGAGCCTGGCCAGGGCCGGGTTGCAGTAGACGAACCGTCCCCGGGCGTCCACGACGGCGACGAAGTCGCTCGAGTTCTGCACCACTGCCTTGAAACGGCTCTCGCTGCGCCGGCGAAGGATCCCGACGGACAGCACGTTCGCCACGGTCTGCAGGACGTCGGCTTCGTGGGAGCCGAACTGCCTCGGGGACCGCCAGAGCGCCGTCAGGGCACCGAGAACCTCCCCGTTCCCAGCGTGCACCACGGTCCCCAGGCCGCTGACAGCGCCGAGCTCGGCCGTGCCACCGGAAGAGCCGAAGCGCCCGTCGTCGGAGAAATCGGCAACCGTCACCGGCCGCGCCTCGTAGAGCACGAAGCGGCAGAAGGACGCCCACGGGTGCCCTACCGCGCCGGGCGGGCTCATAGCGCCCTCGGGCCAGCCGGTGGCGGCCTTGAGAGCGAAGCTCGTGCCGTCCGGGCTCAGCTCGCAGTAGTGGGCCATGTCCGCACCAAGAGCGGCAGCGACCGCCGCCACCGCCGCCTGCGCCATCTCCGCCTCTGGCGCGCACTGCAGGGCCAGGCCGCTCAGTCGGTTCAGTCGGGGTGCCCGGGCCGGGCCGGGCACGTCCCGGTCGTGGGCGCCCGATCCGTTGGGGCCCAACAGTCCTGCTCCGAGTTGCCCTGCTACCGGGCACATAGGCATGACCCAGCCCCTCCTCGGGCCGGCCAGGCCGGCCCCGTTGCCTGCTCTCATGTCCACAACCCGGTCGGTACCACCTGACCTCGGCACCACCTGACCTCGGTGGCGCCTCCTCGGCCGCCCGTACCGGCACCCCGATGGCGCCCGGTGCGGGCCGTCGGGTTACCCGCCCCGAGCCGCCGGTACCGTCAAAGGGTAGGGCACCGCCCCGCAGGGCGGTGCCGATGGTCTGTTTCCTCGCTTGCTACCAGCTGGCGTCCCTCCTCGAGTTGCTTGTTCCTCAACTTTGTATGTCGGGCAATCCAGCCTCGCCATTGAGGGCTCCCGCTAGGGCCATAGGTCCCTACGGTCCGTGACGGCGCACAACCGCGCCAACGGGGAGCCACATGCGCCTGGTCGTCCGACGCCGGCCAGGCGGCCCACCTCGACCCTTTCCCGCAGCGCGGTGACGTGCTCGGACCGCTCACCCGCGCCGGCCTCGAGCCGGCCGTGGCGTCAGCCAGAGGGGGGGCGCAGACCGCACAGGCCCCAAATGGCCAGCACTGTCCTGGGGACCCAGTCGCCGGGGCAGGCGCCCGTGCTCACCACGCCCAGGACGGTCCAGGCCGAGCTGTCGTGCGACGAGAACACATAGACGTTGTCCTGGAACTGTGACAGCTCGGCCTGCCCCGCCGCCGTCGCCGCCTCCTGGGTGACGCGCGGCGTCGGCTTGAAGGCGGCAAGCGCCCAATAGGTGCCGAGGTGGGGTTGGGATGCGTAGTAGACCTGGCCCTTGACGGTCCCGGCCACGTCCTTGGCAACCAGACCCACGCCTCCGGGGTCGCTGGCCAGCCACGACTTGACCAGGGCAGCCTTGACGGCATTGCTGGCCGTGAGGTTGACGGCGCGGGCACTGGCCGGAGGTGAGGTCGTCACCGGGGGGCTGCTCGTCGAGGTGGTCGATGGCACGGTCGTTGTTGTCGGACCGGAGGTGGTCGAGGTGGGCAGGATGCGGCCGGTTGTGGCCGGTGGCGACGAGGTGAGCGCCCGGTCCCGGTTGGCTGTGGTCACCGCCAAAGCCACTGCGGCGACTACCACCGCCACAGCCGTGACCATCACCAGTTCGGGCCACGGCCCGTTACCTCGTCGCCGGCTCGCAGGGACGGGCTCGTAGTCCGGGTACCCGTACTCGGGGCCCTCCTGCCAGCTGCCCCCCTCGGGCGCCTGGTAGTCGTCCTGGTAAGCCTCGTACGCCTGCTGGCGGTAGGCGTCCCCCGGGCTGTAGCCGGCCGGATAACCGCCTGCGCCGACCTCGTACCCCGCAACGGGGTAGCCACCGGTCGGGTCGTAGGCACCCCCTGAGTGGGCCTGCCCGGCGTAGGTTGCGTCCGGGTAGGCCCCGTCCGGGTAGGCCCCGTCCGGGTAGCCGGCGGCCGGGTCGTAGGGCTCGTCAGGGTAGCCGGCGGCCGGGTCGTAGGGCTCGTCAGGGTAGCCGGCGGCCGGGTCGTAGGGCTCGTCAGGTCCGGTCCCTGCGTCGTAGCCACCTGGGACGCCGGCGTAGGTGTCGTCGGCGCTCTCGTCGTCCCCGGCCTGGCCCTCAGGGTGGTCGCCTTGCCCGGCATCATGAGCCATGGCTCATCCTGTCAGTCTCCACGTTCGCTGGTGGGGTGGCCCAAACTTAGTGCCGCGCGCCGCTTTGGGGCACGGGTGGCGGGGGCGCCACCACCATCGGCCCCTTGCCCAGCCACTCGGTTGTGAGCCGGTGGGCGGCCTCGACCAGTTCCGCGGTTTTGGCGAAGCTGAAGGCGGACGAGCCGGGCACAGCCGGTGCCGGCAGCACGTGCAGCCTGCACCTCGGGGCCCAGTTGGCGACCGTGCGGTCGTGGTGGCGGGCGAGCGTCACGGCCGTCGAGCGCAGCACGGCGTCCAGGGCTGTGCGCGGGGGTGCCGAACGGCCCTCGGGCACGCAGGGTAGGACGAAGACGATGTCCGCCCCCTCCCTCACCGCCGGGCCGACCGGGGTGTCAGACACGATGCTCCCGTCCATGAGCAGGCGCCCCCCGAGCCTCACGGGCGGGAAGATGCCCGGCATGGCCGCCGAAGCGAGCAGGGCGGGGACGGCCGGTCCCGAGGAGAGCAGTACCTCCTCACCGCTTTGGATGTCGGTGGTGACAACCGTCAGGGGCACGGCCCCGTCCTGCAGCCGGCGTACAGGCGTTGTCCGGGACAGCCACTTTCGCAACGCTTGGGGGCTCACCAGGTGGTCGGCCGCTCCCACCAGCCCGGCTGCCAGTTGCCAGGGGCGGACGGGGAACACGTCCCGGCGCCGGACAGCTCTCCAGAGGCCCTCCAGCGCCGTGACGCCACCCAGGGACGGGTCGGCGGCCAGGGCTGCGGCGTTGAGGGCGCCGGCCGAAGTGCCGTAGAGCATGTCGGGGAAGTAGCCGGCCTCGAGCAGGGCCCTGGCCATACCCACCTGGGCCGCGCCGAAGGCTGCCCCACCCCTCAGCACCCAGGCCGTGGTCCCGTTACCCACCTGTTCGTCTCAGGTGGTCGAGGGCCGGCCGGGCACCGTCGTGGTGGTGGTCCTGGTAGTGGTGGCCGGCCGAGCCGTAGTCGTCGCCGCTGCGGGCGACGTGGTGGTCGCTGCCGGCGGCGATGAGGTGGTTGCGGGAACAGTGGTTGTCGTCGGTGCCGGTGGGGAGGTGGTCGTGACGGCGGCGGTGCTCCCCGATGTCTGCGCCCCCGGTGCGGTGGTAGTGGTGGTGGCGCCTCGAGCGGTCGTGGTGGACGACGTCCCCCTGAAGTTGGCGCCCGGTACTTCGACCCGCACCGACCTGGTCACCTTGGTGGGTGTGCCGCCCGCACCGGTGGCGGTCACGGTGAGGGTGGCCGGAGTGGATAGGGCTGGTGTCAGGCCCGAGAGGGTCACCGCCACCGCCCGTCCCGGCTGGATGTCGACGTTCTGGGACAGTTGCTGGCTGGCACCGTTGGCGGAGGGCACCAGGCTCGCCGTCACCACGACACCCTTCAGCGCCGAGCGGCCCCGGTCGGCGATGTCGACTGTCACCGAGATACTGCTTGCCGGTGAGAGGATCTCGACTTTGCCTTGGAGGCTGAGCGGGGGAGGGTTGGTCGAAACAGCGTCGATGGTCATGGCTTGGGCGGGCCCACGCTCGACCCCGGTGACAAGGCGCTGGGCAAAGGCGCGCAGTGCCCTCGGCTCGTATGTGCCGGCGCTCAGCCACTGCGAGGCGGGCAGGGGCGCTCCTAGCTTGGAGGACTGCCGGGTGAAGAGCATGTAGGCGCTGTCACCGACCTGGATGTCCGAGACGGCCCTGTTCATCGACGACAGGGCAGGGCCGCTGTGGCCTGCCAGTACCTGGCGGGCGGCTCCCGCCATGGCTGCCACCGCTTCCTGGCGGGCCGAGAGGCTGGCCTCGAGCAGCCCGGCGGCAACCGCCGCCTGAGGGGTGGGGCCCGAGGATGCCACGGCAGCGTACGTCCGGGCCGCCGCCGCCTCGATGGAGGCGAGCTGGCTGCCCAGCGCCTGGGTGCTTCCCGAGGTTTTGCCCGACGTGAGCTGCGCCAGCTCACGGCCCTGGGTGCTCGAGGCAGCGATGTCGGGCAGCACCTTGTCCACCCAGGCCTGGGTGTTGACCGTCGTGGCCAGCTTGGGCGAGCGCGCGTGCATGGAGGCGTCGATGAGCACGACGACGATCGTGAGGGTGAAGGGGATGATGAGCCACCGCTGGGAACCCCCGCGGCGCCTCAACGACCGGGGCGGCATGGCCATAACCCCTCAAAGATACAAACCGGGCGTTGCCGGTGCCGAGGGCCGGGACCGGCACGGAGGTGCCCGGTTACTACAGGCCCGCCGTGAGCAGGGCGACAACCTCTTCGGTGGCCGAGAGATCCTCGAGGACGGCGTCGGCGCCCAGGGCCGACAGCTCATGGGTGCCGAACCGTCCCGTACCCACCAGGAGGCAGTGGGCACCGGCGGCCTGGGCGCAGTCGAAGTCGCGGGGAGTGTCACCCACCACCCACACCTGGTCGGCGGGCAGGCGTACGTCCCTCAGCTCGACCAGCCGCCGGAGGGCGATCGGCACCAGCGCGGTGCGGTCCTCGTCGTCGCTCCCATATGCGCCGGTCTCGAGGTCGAGGTGCTCCTCCAGTCCGAACGTCGACAGCTTGACGACGGCGTTCGGGGCGATGTTGCCCGTCAGGACCGACAGGTGCAGCCGGTCGTCCTTGGCCAGGGTGGCCAGCAGCTCGTGGGCTCCTGGGCAGGGCCAGCCGTCCGAAGCCAGCTCGGCGCGGGCGGCGTCCAGCTCGGTCTCCAGGTGCCGGAGGATGGCGGGCAGGTGGGCGGGGTCTTCCTGGTGCAAAAGACCCAGGTACTCGCGCACGATCTGGGGGTCCGTCTTGCCGCTCATCGTCACCCGGCGGGTCGGCGGCTCCCCCAGGACCTTCTCTATGGCCCGGTCGAAGACGGCGCCGCCCACCGGTCCCGCTCTCAGCAGGGTCCCGTCGATGTCGAAGAGCACAAGACGTCGCGCAGGCATGCCTCCGACCCTACCGCCGCTCCTGGGTACGCCAGCGCTGGCGGCCGCGGCCGTTTTGGGGTCCCCTCTCGGCGGTGACAGACTGCCACCATGCAGATAACCCCAGTTCGCATGTCGGGCACGCCCGAGTGGCAGGCCCTCGCCGACCACTTCGCCAAGGTGCGTGGCATGCACCTGCGAGATCTGTTCGCCGAAGATCCGGGCCGCGCTGCATCGATGACGGTGGAGGCCGCCGACCTGGTCCTCGACTACTCCAAGAACCGCTTGACAAGCGAGACGGTCCGGTTGCTGGTGGCGGCGGCCGAGCGCGCCGGCTTGCGCGAGCGCACCGATGACATGTTCTCGGGGCGGCACATAAACGTCACCGAGGACAGGGCGGTGCTGCACGTGGCCTTGCGGGCGCCGGAGGGGGCACACATCGAACACAACGGTGCCGATGTCGTACCCGAGGTGCACAAGGTGCTCGAGCGCATGGCCACGTTCGCCGACGCCGTGCGCAACGGCCAGTGGCGCGGGTTCACAGGCAAGCCGGTCAAGCGGGTCGTCAACATCGGCATCGGCGGTTCGGACCTCGGCCCGGCCATGGCGTACGAGGCGTTGCTGCCCTACTCGCAGCGCGCCCTGTCGCTCGGCTTCGTCTCCAACGTCGACGGCTCCGACATCTGGGAGGCGACGGCTGGGTCCGACCCCGAGGAGACGCTTTTCGTGGTGTCGTCCAAGACGTTCACGACACTGGAGACCATCGGCAACGCCAGGACTGCCCGTGAGTGGCTGCTGTCGAGCCTCGGTGACCCGGCCGCCGTGCGCAACCACTTCGTGGCCGTGTCCACCAACGCCAAGGAGGTGGCCGCCTTCGGTATCGACACGGCCAACATGTTCGAGTTCTGGGACTGGGTGGGCGGCCGGTACTCCTACGACTCCGCCATAGGCCTCTCGCTCATGATCTCGGTCGGGCCCGAGCTGTTCCGACAGATGCTCGCCGGCTTCCGCGCTGTCGACGAGCATTTCAGGCAGGCACCCCTCGAGCGCAACATCCCGGCCCTGCTGGGCCTCATCGGCATCTGGTACAACGACTTCTTCGGGGCCGAGACCCACGCCGTGCTGCCTTACAACCATTACCTGGCCAAGTTCCCCGCCTACCTCCAGCAGCTCGACATGGAGAGCAACGGCAAACGGGTCACCCTCGACGGCCAGCCCGTCGACATGGCAACCGGGCCCGTGGTCTGGGGCACCCCGGGGACCAACGGCCAGCACGCCTACTACCAGTTGTTGCACCAAGGGACTCGCCTGGTGCCCGCCGACTTCATCGGCTTCCTGCGCCCGGCACACCGGGTGGGCGACCACCACGACTTGCTCATGGCCAATTTCTTCGCCCAGACGGAGGCGCTGGCCTTCGGCAAGACGCCCGAGCAGGCTCGCGCCGAAGGTATACCCGAGCGCCTGGTGCCCCACCGCACCTTCCCCGGCAACCGTCCGACCAACACCCTCCTGGCGCCCGAGCTGTCGCCTCGTGTCCTGGGCGAGCTGGTG
>JAKACE010000077.1 GCA_021821705.1 Actinomycetes bacterium
TAGGCGTTGCCCCGGACCCTGGTCACGCAAGCCGGTCACGGACGTGCCCAAATCGGGTGGAGCCGACGCAATGCTTGGTGCAGTTGTGGCGGCGGCCGTGCTGGTGTGTGAAATAGCTGGTGCAGCGGCGCGAACCGGGCCCACGACCGATCACCAGGTTGACTTCAGCGGCCCGCCAGGACCGGGCTGGGTCGACCGGCTCCAACCTGACGCCCGGGCCACCTGAAGGGAGCCGATCGTGAGACGGCCCACGGAGTTCACCGAGGGGACCTGGATCTCCCGCGTCGGCGCCCCCTGCCCTGTGATGGCAGGGCCCGTCGCCCCAGAGCGCCGCAAGTGAGGTCCTACCCCGGCCAGGCCCCCCGCCGCCAGGGGGCCCCGACTCAGCCGAACGGACGGGCCGCGCTGCCGCCCCCGGCGCCGCTACAGCGTTGGCGCTACGGGCTCATGTTGGTCGCCCTGTTGATCGCCGCCCTGGTGGTCTTGGGCACGGAGAACAGGGGGGCACCCGTGCGGGAGCTCTCCTACACCGGCTTCGTCGAGCAAGTCGACGCGAACAGGGTTTCCACAGCCACGATAAGCTCGACCGGCGCCGTCACCGGGAAGCTCCACAGCGGCACGGCTTACGCCTCGCAGATCCCAGCTGCGCTCAACGACACCTCCCTGGGCCAGGTCCTGCTCCGTCACGGGGTACAGGTGACGGGCACCAGCGCGACCTCGACCTCCCTGGCCGGGCTGCTCGAGCCGCTGCTGCTCATGGGCCTCATGATCGGTGCCTTCGTGTGGGTAGGCCGCCGTGCCCGCAAACAACTGGGGGGAGGCCTCGGCGGTGTCATGGGTATCGGCCGGTCCAAGGCCAAGGTCTACGACGAGGAGAAGCCCACCACCCGGTTCACCGACATCGCCGGCTACGAGGGCTCCAAGGCCGAGGTCATGGAGGTCGTGGACTTCTTGAAGCATCCTCAGCGCTACGCTGCGGCAGGTGCGGTAGGGCCCAAAGGCGTGCTGATGGTCGGCCCCCCTGGGACCGGCAAGACGCTCCTGGCAAGAGCCGTTGCGGGTGAGGCGGGTGTACCTTTCTTCGCGCTGTCGGGGTCGAGCTTCGTCGAGATGTTCGTCGGCGTCGGGGCGTCGAGAGTGCGTGACCTGTTCGCTGACGCACGCAAGCGTTCACCGGCCATCATCTTCATAGACGAGATAGACGCCATCGGGGGCCGGCGCGGCCCGGGTGGTTTCGGCTCCAACGACGAACGAGAGCAGACCCTCAACCAACTGTTGTCCGACATGGACGGTTTCGAGCCTGGGGCCAGTGTTGTCGTCATGGCGGCCACCAACCGGGCCGAGATACTCGACTCGGCGCTCCTGCGCCCTGGGAGGTTCGACAGGACCGTTGAGATCCCGCTGCCGAACCAGTCCGAAAGGACCGCCGTCTTGGCCATCCACGGCAACGGAAAGAAGTTCGACCCCGATGTCGACCTGGACGCAGTGGCCCGCAGCACCCCCGGCTTCTCGGGCGCAGACCTCGCAAACCTCGTAAACGAAGCGGCCATCAACGCTGTGCGCGCCCGGCGCGACGTCATCACCGCAGCCGACTTCGATATGGCCCGGGACCGTCTTCTGATCGGCCGGCGTGACACCTCGAACGCCTTGTTGCCCGAGGAGAAGCACGCCGTCGCCGTGCACGAGGCCGGCCACGCCCTGGTCGCTGTGCTCTCGGAGCACGCTGACCCCGTTGCCAAGGTAACCATCCTGCCCCGCGGTGCCGCTCTCGGCGTAACCGAACAGCTCCCGGTCTCCGAGCGTCACCTCTACCCAAAGAGCTACCTCACTGATTCGCTGGCCGTCCGCCTCGCAGGTCGCGCCGCCGAGGTCATCGTGCTCGGGGAGCCCTCGACGGGGGCGTCCAACGACCTCGCCGGCGCCACCAGCCTCGCCACCCGCATGGTCCGGGAGTGGGGCCTCTCGATCGAAGTCGGCCCCGTCGGCTACGGGCCGGAAGGGCCGACCCGCGACAACCCCTTTGCCGGCCGTCAGTACTCCGAGGAGACGCAACGCTCCATCGACCGGGAAGTGGCCAACCTCCTGGACGAGGCCCAGGCCAGGGCGAGCAAGCTCCTGCGCGACAACCTGGGCACGCTCGAGCGCGTCACCGAGCTCCTGCTGGAGCGCGAGACCATCGACGGCACAGAGCTGCTCGCCATCACCGGGGCCAAAACGTCAACTGAGGAACGGGTACTTGTCCTTGGCCACGCGGCCACCAGCATGTCCCGCACAGACGACAGGCCGGCTACCGGCAACCGTTGAGCTGGGGCAACCGTTGAGCTGGGGCAACCGTTGAGCTGGGGCAACCGTTGAGCTGGGGCAACCGTTGAGCCGGGGCCGCAGGTGCGCCGACGCCCGGCCCCCGCTGGTTCAGTAAGCCTGGTGCCCCTTGGTCAATTTGGCAGGCGGCCGGGCAGACGCCCGGGTGCAGGCGCCGGCGCAAGCGCCGAAGAAGCCAGGGAGCCGTCGATGACGGCCTCGGCTACAGCTACCAGGCGCAGGTTGTGCTTGCGTGCATAGCCCCGCAGGGCCGAGAAAGCCATTTGCATGTTGAGCCCGCTCCGCTCGGCAACCATCCCCTTGGCCTGCTCGATCACTATGCGGCTGTTCAGCGCATGCTGGAGCTGTTGGTTGAGGACCTGAGCCTCGAGCGAGGCGCGGTGCTGGAGTATGGCGATCGTAGCGATGTCCGCCAGGGCCTGGGCGCTCTGCACGTCGGATGCCCTCATCTCGCCCACTGCGACGTGGAAAAGGTTGAGCGCGCCGATGACCGTCCCGCGTAGCCGCATCGGCAAAGCCTGCACGGCGCCGAAGCCGGCTGCGAGCGCTTCGGCCGAAAAGCGCGGCCAGCTGCCGCCGTCAGCCGCGAGGTCGTAAGCCGTGACAGCTTTCCCGGTCCGGTAGGCGTCCAGGCAGGGGCCTTCCTCTGCCTGCAGTTCGAAAAGCTCGAGTACGCGCATGGCCTCGCTGGAGGAGGCCATGACCCGCAGTTCGCCGTCGGGCCCAGCCAGCATCAAGCCCGCCGCTCCGACGTCCAGTATCTCGACGCAGCGGTCGGCCAAGCGGGTCAGCAGCTCCACTACGTCGAAGTCCGCCACGAGGGTGTCGGCCAGCTCGACCAGCGCCTTCGCCAGCAACACTTCAGTGGGCACGAGCTCTCCTAGCACGCCCGCACCCACCGGTCGGGTGAGGGCGGCATGTGGACATGGATGCTAGCGGGCCACCGGCGGCCCTGGGTGACGGCTCGGGTGCGGACATGACAGCGAAGCGCTGCTCCCTCACGGCATGGGGTCCCTTTGCCCGCTGGCGGCGTCGAAACGCAGGGTCCTGTCCACGACGTCTCTGGCCACTTCGGCGAGGGGACGGCCGTTGCCGAAAGCGTACGCCCTCAAGCGTACCAGCGCTTGGGCGACACTCACTTCGAGCTGGGCGGCTACCATCCCGGAGGCCTGGTGGACGACATAGTGGAAATCGGCACCCGCCCCCAGCCGAGCCGCCAATTTGCCCGGCGGTGCGTCGGCCTGCAGCACGAGGATGGCCTGAGCCGCGACGTCGGCCATGACCAGGGCGTAGGCATGCTGGTCGTCGCTCAGCGGCCCGCGGCTCTCGCGGCAAAGGCTGAGCGCCCCCAGACGAACGGCGCCGACCTGGAGCGGGAAGGCGAAAACGGCCGCCACGCCGGCCTCGACGGCCGCGGCGGCAAAAGCCGGCCACCGGGGGTTCTCGGCGTGGGCCAGGTCGGGCTCGAGCACCGGCCAGCCCTGCTTGTACGCGTCCACGCACGGTCCCTCGCCCAAGGCGTACTGGAGCTGCTCGATCAGGTCGCTCATGTCGTTTGTGGTGCACAGCGAGCCGTCGGGGATCTCTGCCGACATCAGCATGATCCCCGCCCCGCTCATGGTGGTGACTTCGGCGCAGACGTCGCACAACCGCCTGGCCCCGAACGCGCCGTCTCCGGCACCGACGAGCAGGCCGAGGATGCGAGCGCGGCGCTCACCCTCCGCCGGCACTCGTGGCCCTCGATGGCGAGGCAGCTTCGCCCTGCCACCACTGTGCCCGCCTCGGGACTGGACGACCGATCGCCCTGCCCCAGGGGCAGCCGGCATGCAGACGAGGTTGGCCACGAGCGACAAAGGACGAGGACGCGGTTGGGGACATGGCACTCCTCTATGGCTCTTACGCTGCTGCGCCGCTACCAGGGTCCGGAGTACCGCCCCAGCCTGCTCATGCTGACCTGGCACGTCGGGGCTTCGTCGTGCCCACTGGAGGCTACACCCTGGGGGCTGCTCCCACCGCCTCAGCGACCGCGACCGGTGCCTGGCATCTCGCCTGTGGCTACCAGCTCCTCGGCGACCTCGCGCAGCTTGACGTTCAGGTGCTGCGACGCCCGCTTGAGGACACCGAAGGCCTCGGCGGCGCCGATGCGCTCGCGCTCCATGAGGATGCCCTGGGCCTGTCCTACCAGCTCCCGTGTGACAAGGGCCTGGTGGAGGTTCTCGGCGAGCAGGATCTGCTCGTCGCGCAGCTGAGCCAGGGTGACGGCCGTCCCGCCAAGGTCCGCCAGCACCAGGCCCTGCGCCCGCTGGACGTACCCGAACGCGCCCGGGTGCGCCCCATAGAGGTTCAGGCACCCGATGCTCCCGCCAGCCCAGAGCCGCATCGCCAGCTGGCTGCGAGCCCCGCAGGCGGCCGCCTCGGGGCCGTAGCGCGGCCATCGTGGGTCCGCAGCCAGGTCCTCGGCACACGAGATGCCCGACGTGGCAACGGCGTCGAGGCATGGCCCCTCCTCCTGTGCGACCTGGATCTCGTCGAGGGTGACGGCGCCCGAGCCGGTACCTGCTCGGGTGGTCAGCCGGCCGTTTTGAAGCAGGACGACGCTGGCTGAGCCGCAGCCGTCGACGGTCTCGACAGATAGCTGCACCAGTGCTCGCAACGTGGCCTCCACCCCTCCGGCCAGGAACAACGACCGAGCCTTGTGGGCCAAGTCGACCACAAGGCCGGCACCCCGGCCGGCCCCGGCTGCGGGAAGCACTTCGTCGCTGGCCATTGGCACCAGATCTATACGGGTTCGGGGGGTTGGCCACAAGGGCCATGGGCCAGGCGGCGCGGCTCCTAGCCCGGCCGGGCGTGTAGGCTGAGGGGACCTTCGACAGTGAGGGCCCCAGGGCCACCGGTTCACAGCGGTCCGTAACAGCGTTCGGAGGTGGCGGTTGGCTGCTGCATCGCTTTGTGGCGGCGCCAGTGCCGCTTGTCCGGGTCACGGCCGCTCGTGAGCCGCAACCCGGTCCCCGCACTGCTCGCCGAGGACGACGCGGGCACCGTTTTCCTGGGCACCCAGTCCGGCCCCAAGGACGGCTACCTGGAGCTGGCTCGGTGCGCCCGCGACGCCGGCCTCTTCCGACGCTCGCCGTTGCTGTCGGGGGCCAAGATTGCCCTGGTGGCGGCGGTCATGGTCGCCGGGTGGCTGGCGCTTTTCCTGGTGGGAGACTCGTGGTACCAGTTGCTGGTCGCCGTCTACCTCGCAGTTGCCTTCGCACAGGTTGGCTTTCTCGGCCATAGCGCTGGGCACCGACAGATCTTCTGGTCACGCCGTCTCAACGACCTCGTCGGCCTGGCGTGCGCCGACCTGGCCACCGGGATCAGCTACGGCTACTGGGTCGACAAGCACAATCGGCACCACAGCCACCCCAACCAGGTGGGAGCCGACCCCGACGTCGCTCCCGGGACCATATCCTGGACCCCCGAGCAGGCGGCGACCAGGACCGGGCTGGGCCGCACTATCGCCAGGCACCAGGCCGCTCTGTTCTTCCCCCTGGCTTGTCTCGAGGCGCTCAGCCTGCATGTCTCGAGCGTGCGCTCCCTGCCCACCAGCGCGGTGCGGCGCAAGCCGGCAGAAGTCGCCCTGCTCCTGGCTCACGGCGTCCTCTTCGTGGGAACTGTCTTGCTCGTCATGTCGCCGCTGCGGGCCGTGGCGTTCCTGGCCGTCCAACAGGGCGTCTTCGGCCTCTACCTCGGGTGTGCCTTCGCCCCCAACCACAAGGGCATGACCATGCCCACTGCCGGCCAGAAGCTGGACTTCGTGCGACGGCAGGTGACCACGTCGCGCAACGTCAAGGGGAGCCGGGTGCTCGACATAGCCATGGGTGGTCTCAACTACCAGATCGAGCACCACCTCTTCCCGAGCATGCCCATGGCCAACCTCCGCCGTTGCCGGCCGATCGTACGTGCCTACTGCTCGGCACACGGCATCGACTACTGCGAGTCCAGCCTGACCGGCTCCTACCGTGCCGCCCTGCGCCACCTGCGCACGGCCGGGGCGACCCTGCGCAACCCCACCGGCGGCGCCTGAGGCGGCGCCATGGTCGCAGCCTATTGGGCACCTTCACGCCCGGCGACGAAGTACCGGACGCCCTCGACGAAGGCGGCGATGTCCTGCTCGGTGGTGGCGAAGCTCGTCATCCAGCGCACGACGCTTTCACCCACGTCCCAGGTCCAGAAGAAGGACCACTCGGCGAGCACAGGGACCAGCGCGGCCGGCAGGCGGGCGAACACGCTGTTGACCTCGACGCTCCTCATCAGCTCGACCTGACCCAGGCCCGACAGCTCTGCCGCCAGAGCGCGGGCCATGGCATTGGCATGGGCGGCGTTGTGCAGCCACAGGTCGTCGTGGAGGAGAGCCTCGAACTGGGCGGCGATGAAGCGCATCTTCGAGGCCAATTGACCTGCCTGCTTGCGGGCGAACCGGGCTCTCTCGCCCAGTCCCGGACGGATGAACACCACCGCCTCGCCGTAGAGCAGCCCGTTCTTGGTCCCCCCGAAGGTGAGGGCGTCGACGCCCACCTGTGAGGTCATCTGCGGGACCGAGCAGCCCAGTGCCACCACCGCGTTGGCGAGCCGGGCTCCGTCCAGGTAGAGCAGCAGGTCGTTGCCATGGGCGACGTCGCCCAGCGCCGCCAGCTCGTCCAGGGTGTAGAGGGCCCCCAGCTCGGTGGGCTGGCTGATGGCCACGACGCGGGGCTTGACGTTGTGCTCGCCGTGCAGGGACCGGACGAGGGCCTCGACGTCTGCCGGGCGGAGCTTGCCGTCCTGGGTCGGTACGTCGAGCAGCTTGGCGCCGGTGAAGCGCTCCGGTGCCCCACACTCGTCGACGTTTATGTGCGCTGTGGCCGGGCAGATGACGGCTTCGTGAGGCGCCAGGAGGCACTGCAGGGCGACCACATTGGCACCCGTTCCCCCGTAGGTGAAGTAGACCTCGACATCGGAGCCGAACAGGTCGCGCAACCGCTTGACCGCCCGGGCCGTCCAAGGGTCGTCGCCGTAGGCAGGCGCCGACCCCACATTGGCGGCCAGGAGAGCCTCCACGACGCGAGGGTGGGCTCCGGCGACGTTGTCGCTGGCGAAACTGTTGACCGGGGGGACGGGTAGCACCCGGCCACCATGGCACGGGCGGGGGGTCGGGTTCAACGTGCCAGGTGGGATGGCGCCTGCCCGGTCTCCGTGACCCACGACGCGCCCCGATGACGGCCCCCGGGGCCGGCCCTCAGCCTCCTGGGTCATCCCGGGCAGAAGGCCCGGGAGGGTGCCGGGCGAAGCGGCTCCAGGTCGGGGAACTGGCGGCCATGAGCGCCAACACGGCGTCGACCCCGGCGAG
>JAKACE010000078.1 GCA_021821705.1 Actinomycetes bacterium
CGAGGTCGTGGCCGTTGTGGGGGCCACCGGCTCGGGTAAGACCACGATCCTGTCCCTCCTGGCACGCCTGTACGACCCGCAGGAGGGCACCGTGCGCCTCGACGGCGTCGACCTGCGCCGCCTGCCTCTGGCTACGGTGCGCCAGGCCGTGGCCGTCGTGTTCGAGGAGAGCTTCCTCTTCGACGACACCATCGCCGCCAACCTGCGCGTGGGCCGCCCGGACGCCAGCGACGCCGAGCTGGAGAGGGCGATCGCCCTGGCCCAGGCGGACGAGGTGGTGGCCGCCCTGCCGGGGGGCCTGTCGAGCTGTGTCGGCGAGCGCGGGATGTCGCTCTCGGGCGGCCAGCGCCAGCGCCTTGCCCTGGCCAGGGCGCTGCTGGCCGAGCCGCGCGTCCTTGTCCTGGACGATGCCACCTCGGCGGTCGACGCACCGCGCGAGCTGCAGATGGTCCGGGCGCTGGCCCAGGCGCGCTCGGGCCGGACCACCATCATCATCTCGCACCGCCCTGCGACGATCGCCGCGGCCGACAGGGTGCTGCTCGTGGAGGGTGGCCGGGTCGTCGACCAGGGCACCCACGGCTCCCTGTGCGCCTCCAACCCCACCTACCGCCACGTCCTCGGTCTCGACGACCCGGAACGCCGGGGGCCCGTGTGCGTCGCCTGACCGGTTCCAGCCGCCCCAGGGTGGGAGCTGCGGAGGCCCCGGAGGGCCCGGTGCCGCCCCGGCCCTCCGCTCCGACCCGGAGCCGGGGAGGCCGCGCCCGTAGGCAAGACGGCACGGCGCCGGCGCACCCCGGGCCGCCGCGTCCCCAGCGCATGCTGCGCCCGCTGATCAGCTCGCTGCGTCCCTACCGGCGCCGGCTCGCCGTCGCCGTAACAGTCCTGCTGGCCGCCCTCGGCGCCACCCTGGCCGGCCCGGCCCTGGTCGGCTACGCCATAAACGACGGGCTCGTGCACCACCACTCGGTCCGCACGGTCGACATAGCGGGCGCCGCCTACGTCGGGGTGAGCCTGGCCTACTTCTTCCTCACCCGGTGGCAGACGCTGCTCGTCTCCGGTACGGGCGAGGCGTACCTCAACGGCCTACGCAAGCAGGTCTTCAGCCACCTGCTCACCCAACCGCTCGCCTTCTTCGAGTCGGAGAGCTCAGGCCAGCTGCTCTCGCGGATGACGGCTGACATCGACGTGCTCGAGAGCCTGGTGCAGAGCGGCCTTTCGAGCTTCGTCACCAGCATCGGGTTGTTCGTCTCGGTCATGGTGGTCCTGGCCGTCATGTCACCACTGCTCTGGCTGGTGGTGGTGGTGTCCCTGGTGCCGGCAGTGCTGGCCGCTGCGCGCTACCGCACCCGGTCGACCAGGGCCTATGGGCGAGTACGAGAGCTGATAGGCGACGCGCTCGCAGCCCTTGACGAGAACCTGGCCGGGGTGCGGGTGGTCCAGGCCTTCCGTCAGGAGAAGGCGACCATCGAGCGCTTCAAGGCGGTCAACGCCACCCAGCTGGAGGGCGAGCTCGACACCGTCCGCCTGGCGTCGCGGTTCTTCCCCAAGGTGGAGTGGTCGGGCGTCATGTCGACCGTCGTCGTCCTCGTGGCCGGCGCCCTGATGGTCAGGGCCCAGATCGTCAGTGTCGGTACCGTTGCCGCCTTCGTGCTGTACCTGGCCAACCTGTTCAACGCCATCACCAGCCTCTCGTCGCTGTTCGACCTGCTCCAGTCCTCGGGTGCGGCCCTGGCAACGGTGTACGCCCTGCTCGAGGTGGAGCCCACCATGACCAGCCCGTCCCGGCCCCGCTCCTTGCCGGGCTCAGGCGTCTTGGAGCTGGACGGGGTCCACTTCGCCTACCACGCTGCCGGCGACGGCGACCCCGGCCAGGGTGCCCGGCTCGTGCTGGAGGGGGTCGACCTGAGGGTGGAGGTCGGCGAGCGCCTGGCACTGGTCGGGCCCACCGGTGGGGGCAAGTCGACGCTGGCCAAGCTGGCCGGGCGCCTCTACGACCCCATCTCCGGCTCGGTGCGTTTCGGTGGGGTCGACCTGCGTGAGGCGCTGGTGGCCCACGTGCGCGAACGCATCGTCGTCCTGCCCCAGGAGGGCTTCCTCTTTCGGGGCACGGTCCTCGACAACGTGGCCCTGGGCAGGCCGGGGGCCACGGCGCAGGAAGCCCGCCGGGCACTGTCACAGGTGGGCCTGGACGATTGGGTGGCCGGCCTCCCCCACGGAGAGGACACCGACGTGGGCGAGCGCGGCGCCCATCTCTCGGCTGGGGAGCGCCAGCTCGTGAGCCTGGCCCGAGCCGCCCTCACCGACCCGGCCGTCATCATCATGGACGAGGCCACTTCCAGCATCGACCCCGGGACCGAGCGGCGGACGGAGCGGGCGCTGGCCCGGCTGATCGAGGGCAGGACGGTGATCGTAGTGGCCCACCGCCTCGACGCCGCCGAAAAGGCCGACCGGGTGGCGGTCGTGCGCGACCGGGGCCTGGCGGAGCTCGGCACCCACGACGAGCTGGTGGACGCCGGCGGGCACTATGCCCGGCTATACCAGGCCTGGACGGGCCACCCGAGCGGCGAGGACTAGGGCTTCGGCGTTCGAGCCCGGGGCGCGCCCCCCTCGGCTTTCACCCCTGGCATTTGCAACGGCGGGCATGGCCGGTGCCCGTGGCGGAGCGGTGCCAAGGCGGTGCTCAGAGCCGGGGTGGCCCGACTTCCACCCGCACCCTCTGCGCCGGGCGACCGGCGGCGGCCAGGGCGTCGGCGAGAGCGGCGTGGTCCGGTGCCCGCACCAGCCAGGTGCCAGGCGCGGCGGCCACCACCTCGACCATGCCTGCGCCGGCAGGCAGGCCAGGGCCGGGCACACCGGCCACAGGCAAGCCGGCGGCCTGCCCAGCGGCGACCGGCAAGCCCACGGCTGGCAGACCCGCAGCCGCTACGGCGCCGCTGGCCCCCAGCCGCTCCACCAGCTCGGCTGCTCCAGGCCCGCTCAGCAGGGCCAGGGCGCTGAAAGGAGGCAGGCGCAGGTCGCGGCGCAGCGGCTCCTCCCAGGCCGCCAGCCGTGCCGGGTCGCCCGAGGCCGCGGCCATGATGACCGGGTGCTCGGGCATGCGAGTCTGCACGACGATGCGGCCGCCGTGGCCGCGGCCACCGAGCAGCCGGCTGGCCCGGGCCAGGAGGGCCAAAGCCTGCTCGCCTGCCCGGTAACGGGGGGCGAGCAGTTCCTGGTCGAAGTCGAGGAACACCACCGCCCCCACCCTGGCGCCTCGCGCCAGTTCCCCGGCCCGGTGCAGCACCGCCTCCGTGCCCACCAGGACGGGCGCGTCCGGCAGCGGGCCCGACCCCGCCGAGACCTCGCCGACATCGCTGCCGGCCAGGGCCTCCAGCTGCTCCCGAGCCCTGCTTATACCCACCTTCAACAGCCGCAGCGCCGTCGAGCCGCACGAGGCACAGACCTGAGGACGCGAAGTCCCGCAGCGCCGGCACACCAGCAGGTCGCCGTCGAGGGCCACCGCGCTCGAGCACTGCTCACACCTGGCCACCTCTCGGCAGGCAGCGCAGTCGAGAAGCTGAGCACGGCCCTTGCGGTTGAGGACGCACACGACCCGGCCTCCGCCACGGTGCAAGCGCTCCACCAGGGCCTGAGGGAACAAACCGGAACGAGGGTCCTCCAGGCGCAGATCCACCACGTCGAGCGGGGCCCAGCCCGAACGCTCCCGCACAGCTCCCCCGGTGTGGACTTCGTCGGCGGCCACGAGCAGCTCGAGCGTGGGGCATGCCGACACCCAGAAGCAGGGGACGCCGGCGTCGGCGGCCCGGCGGGCCGCAACGGTGGGAGCATCCCAGGTCGGTGCCTGCTCCTGGTGATGAGCCTCGTCGTGGGCGTCGAGCACGACGACCGAAGCCATGCCCGGGCACGGGGCCCAGACCGCCGCCCTGGCCCCTATCACCACCGCCGACCCGGCTCTGGCCTGGGGCCAGTCCCCCGGCACCAGCGCCACCGGGATGCCCCGAGCCCGCAGGGCAGCGGCGCCGGCTTCGGCCCGGCCCGTGCTCGGCGCCACAACCAGCACGGGCCCCCGCCGCGCCGCCGCCTCCACCAGTCCCGTCGCTCCCTCGGCTGGAGCGCACCTCAGCAGGTGGGTACCGGCCAGGGCTTCGGCCACGACGGAGGGCCACGGGCCATCGCCATCGCCCCCGGCCACGTGCGACGCGGCCCCGGGCGGCCGGGACCGCCATTCCAGCCGTGGAGAAGGCAGGGCCTTGACCAGCGTGGCACTGGTGGCGGTGGTCAGGACCGACCTGCGGCGCCCCGCCCAGCGCCACCCTGCCCAGCCAGCCAGGTCGAGCACGCTGGCCTCGGGGCCCCATCCGAGCACACCGGCCAGGGGTCGCAGGGCCATGCCCTCGGGCGGCCGGACCGGGTAGGCGAGCACCCAAGCGCGCGCCCGCCGGGCCTGAAGCGGCACCCTTACCACCGAACCGGCCCGGAGCCCGCCGGCCATCGTCTCGGGGACGGCATAGTCGAGCTCGCGCTCGAAACCGGCCACGTCCGGCAGGACCCGGACGGCCTCCGCCCCGCCGAAAGGGGCCGGTGGGCCATCACGCACTGCTCAGGGTGGCAGCCACGACGGCCGGCAAGACCGGTCCCGAAGCCCGGCCGGCCCGGCTCGGGCATGGCCGGCTCCGGGAGGGCCGGCTCGGGAGGGGCCGGGGCCCGGGCCGGCAGGTGCAGCGCGCCTGCCGAGCCGGTCGGGGACGACCCCTGGCGGTGCCGCCCCCGTGGCGCATCAGAGGCCCACAGCCCGCTTGAACTCGGCCAAGCGGCTGGTGACCTCCCAGGTCAGCTCCTTGTCGGGCCGCCCGAAGTGCCCGTAGGTGGCGGTGCGCCGGTAGATCGGGCGGCGCAGGTCGAGGTCCCTGATGATGGCAGCGGGGCGCAGGTCGAACACCTCTTCCACGGCTTTGAGGACCCGCGCCGGGTCCACGGTCTCGGTGCCGAAGAGCTCTACCATCAGCGACACGGGCCGGGCCACCCCGATGGCGTAGGCGATCTGCACCTCGCAGCGAGCCGCGGCGCCCGAGGCGACGACGTGCTTGGCCACCCAACGGGCGGCGTAGGCGCCGGAGCGGTCGACCTTGGAGGGATCCTTGCCCGAGAAGGCGCCGCCGCCATGGCGGGCCGCCCCGCCGTAGGTGTCGACGATGATCTTTCGCCCGGTCAGGCCGGCATCGGCGCTGGGGCCTCCGTGCTCGAAGCGGCCCGTCGGGTTGGCCAAGATCTCGTAATGGTCGTCGGCGTACTCGGGCGGCACGATGGGGGCCACGACGTGGTCGCGCAGGTCGGGCTTGAGCAGGGTCTCGAGGTCCACAGTCGGCCTGTGCTGGGTCGAGACCAGCACCGTCTCGAGCCTTACAGGGCGCCCGTCCTCGTACTCGAACGTGACCTGTGTCTTGCCGTCCGGGCGCAGGTAGGGCAGTACCCCGGCCTTGCGCACCTGGGCCAGGCGCTGGGCGAGGCGGTGGGCCAGCCAGATCGGCACCGGCATGAGGTCGTCCGTCTCGTCGCAGGCGTAGCCGAACATCATGCCCTGGTCCCCGGCCCCCTGGCTGAACAGGACATCCTCGCCGCTCACGCCGTGGCGGACCTCGTAGGCGTTGTCGACGCCGATGGCGATGTCGGGCGACTGCTGGCCGATGGACACCGCCACACCACAGGTGTGGCCGTCGAAACCCATCTCGGAGCTGGTGTAGCCGATCGAGGTCACGACTTCGCGCACGATCTGGGGGATCTCCACATAGGCGTCGGTTGTGATCTCGCCGGCCACGACGACAAGGCCGGTGGTCAGCAATGTCTCGCAGGCAACCCGCGACCGGGGATCCTGGTCGATGATGGCGTCGAGGATGGCGTCCGATATCTGGTCGGCCATCTTGTCGGGGTGGCCCTCGGTCACCGACTCGGACGTGAACACCCAGCGCCTCATGTGTTGGCTCCTTGTCTCGCTCTCAACTGCAACGGGCAGCCCTTGCGCCGCCACCGGCCGGGCCCCGTCGTCCCGGTGAGGGCCGTCAGGACCGGCCGCTGGCTGGCAGCAGCTGGGCAGCCATGTCCACCAGCCGGGTGGCCAGCACCCGCTTGTCGACCAGTCCCAGCTCCACGACCTGTCCGCGAGACACGATAACAGCGCTGCTGAGGTCCTGACCGAAGCCGGCCTCGGGGCCGCCGACGTCGTTGGCGACGATCAGATCGGCCCCCTTGGCCTCCAGCTTCGCCCGGCCCAGGGCCACCAGCCTGTCTCCCGAGGCGGTCTCGGCGGCGAAGCCGACGAGCACCTGCCCGGGGCGGCGCCGCCGGCCCAGTTCGGCCAGGATGTCTTCGGTGGGCACCAGCGTGAGCACCATGGGCCCGGGTGACTTCTTGATCTTGGTGGCCGCCGGGCTCTGGGCCGTGTAGTCCGCCACCGCCGCTGCCATCACCACGATGTGGGCGGCATCGGCGGCGGCGTGCACCGCCGCTGCCATCTCCGACGCCGTCGCCACGCGCTCTAGCGCTGCCATCCCCTCGGGCGGCGGCACCTCGCTGGCAGTTACCAGGGTGACGTGGGCGCCTCGGGCCGCCAGCTCGGCGGCGATGGCATAGCCCTGCTTGCCCGAACTGCGGTTGCCGAGGTAGCGCACCGGGTCGAGCGGCTCGCGGGTACCACCGGCTGTGACAAGGGCCCTGATGCCGGCCAGGGCAAGAACCGCCTGGCCGGCCCGGCCGGCCAGGGCCGCACCGGGCGAGGTGAGGTTCTCGGCGCCCACACCGGGCCGGCCGGGCGCGCTCTCCCCCCTGCCCAGCAGGCGGGCCAGCTCCGCCACGACCGCGGCAGGCTCCGGCAGGCGGCCCCGGCCCATGTCGCCGCCGGCAAGGCGCCCCTCATCGGGCTCCATCACCCAGGTGCCGCGCCGGCGCAGGGTCGCTACGTTGTCGCGGACGGCGGGGTGCTCCCACATCTCGGTGTGCATGGCAGGGCACACGAGCACCGGTGCCCTGGTGGCCAGCAAGGTGGCGACAAGCAGGTCCGAGGCGATGCCGGCGGCGTAGCTGCCGAGAAAACGGGCGGTAGCCGGGGCCACCAGGACGGCGTCGGCCCGGCGGGCGAGGCTGGTGTGGGGAGAGGGCTCCGGCGAGCCCGGTCCCAGCAGCGACGTGCGCACCGGCTCGTCCGCCAGGGCGCTGAAGGTGAGCTCGCCGACAAAGCGCGTCGCGCCCCGGGTGAGCACCGGGCTGACGAGAGCCCCGGCATCGGTCAGCCGGCGGCATATCTCGACCGCCTTGTACGCAGCTATGCCGCCGCAGACTCCAAGCACCACCCGCTTGCCGGAAAGCTCGCCGGCGGGGCCCGCCGCGCTCACAGCTGGGCTTCGGGTGCCTCCCCGCCGTCCTGCTCCTCCTCGACCTCGACCCGGTGGTAGGTGATCTTGCCTGCGGCTATCTCGTCCAGGGCAATCGAGAGGGGCTTACGGGAGATGGAGGTTACCTGGGGGGGAACGATGGAGCCGAGGCCCTCCCCCAGCTGGTTGAAATAGGAATTGACCTCACGGCCGCGCTTGGCGGAGAGGCTCACGAGGGTGTACTTGGAGTCCACCCGCTCCAGCAGCGCCTCGATCGGCGGGTCCATCATCGTCGGCCGTCGCTCTGCCATCAAACTGCG
>JAKACE010000079.1:0-4767 GCA_021821705.1 Actinomycetes bacterium
CTGCTCGACGAGCCGACCACGGGACTGGACCCCCAGGCCCGCCACCTGCTCTGGGACCGGCTCTACAACCTCAAGGCCCAGGGGGTCACGCTCGTGCTCACCACCCACTACATGGACGAAGCCGAGCAGCTGTGCGACCGCCTGGTTGTGATGGACAAGGGCCGGATCATGGCCGAGGGCTCACCGCGCCAGCTGATCGAGCAGTACGTGACCCGTGAGGTGGTCGAGCTCAGGTTCGGGCCGGGCGAGGCCCCGTTGATGGCCGAGCGGGTGGCTTCGATGGCCGATCGGGTCGAAGTGCTGGCCGACCGGCTGCTCCTGTACACCGATCGCGGCGACGAGGTGGCCGACGAGGTCCACGCCGATGGGTTGGCCCCAGCGAGCACGCTGGTCCGCCGGTCGAGCCTCGAAGACGTGTTCCTGTCGCTCACCGGCCGCAACCTGACGGACTGACCCGTGAGCGTACCCATCTCGCTACGGCCTGTGGCCTACTACTGGTCGGCCTACAAACGGACCTGGAAGTCGCAGTTGTCCGACGTCCTCGTAGGCCCGGCGCTCTACCTGGCCTCGCTGGGCGTCGGCCTCGGCAGCCTGGTCGGCCACGGTCACCGCCTGGCCAGCCTGGGCGGCCAGGACTACCTCTCCTTCGTCGCCCCAGCCCTCTTGGCCACCACCGCCATGCAGATGGCGCTCGTGCTGTCCACGTGGGAGATCTTCGCCTACGTCAGCCCGTGGAACGGCGCCTACCGCTCGATGCAAACCTCCCCCATCTCCGTGCAGGGCATCGTGGTCGGCCAGCTCACCTGGATCGTCCTGAGGGTCGAGCTGGCCAGCGCCGCCTACCTCGGCATCAGCGCCGCGTTCGGAGCCGTGCACTCGCCCTACGCGCTCGGCGCCCTGGTCGTCGGGCCGCTGGTCGGCCTGGCCTTCGGAGCCCCCACCGCCGCGTATTCGGTCACCATCCGCCACGACCAGCCCCTGGTACTGATCTTCCGGCTCCTCATGCTGCCCTTGTTCCTCTTCTCAGGTACCTTTTTCCCCGTCTCCCAGCTGCCGGTGGGCCTCCGCTACCTGGCCTACGCCTTGCCCCTCTGGCATGGGGTGGAGCTGTCGCGCTCGCTCTACTCGGGCCACCTTGGCGGCTATGCCGTGCTGCACCTGGCCTACCTCGTCGCCATAGCCGCCGGCGGGACAGTTGTGGCCCGGGCCACCTATACCAGGAGGCTGGCCCGGTGAGCACCACCGGCACGACGGCCCAGCCCCAGGGCGCAGGTGGCGGCAACAACGCCGGTGCCGGGGCGGGCGCACCGCCGGTCCCCGGCCCGTGGCGTCGCCCCTTGGCCCTCGCCGCCCGCAACTTGACCGTTCAGGTCAAGGCCACGCCGTACATCTGGATCTCGGGGCTCATCGAGCCCTTCTTGTACCTGCTGTCGATCGGGCTGGGCCTGGGCCACCTTGTAGGCAAGCTTCCCGGCCCAGACGGCCGGCCGGTGGCTTACGCCTCGTTCGTCGCGCCCGGCCTGCTCGCCACCTCGGCGATGAACGGCGCCATCGCCGAGTCCACCACCAACATCTTCGGCAAGCTGCACTGGACCAAGCTGTACCAGTCCGTCGTCGCCACGCCCCTCGCCCCAGCCGACATCGCCCTGGCCGAGGTCGGCTTCGCCGTGGCCCGCTGCACCCTCTACGGGGCCGCCTTCCTCGGCGCCATGGCGGCCTTCGGGGAGACAAGCAGTTGGCTGGCACTGCTGGACGTCCCCGTAGCCACGCTCATCGGGGCGGCGTTCGCCTCAACCGGGTTCGCGGCCGCCTGCTACATGCGCTCGTGGACCGACTTCGACAAGATCCAGCTGGTGAGCATGCCGCTTTTTCTCTTCTCGGCCATCTTCTACCCCCTGTCGACGCTGCCGCACTGGATGGCCGACGTGGTGAGGGTGCTGCCGCTCTACCCGGGGGTAGTCCTGTGCCGCCAACTGACGCTCGGCCAGATGACCTCCGGTGCGCCCCTCGACGTGGTCTACCTGGTCGCCCTGACTGCAATTGCGACGGCTGTCGGGCGACGCCGCGTCACCAAGCTGCTGGCGCCCTGAGCGCCGATCGCCGTGGCAAGCACCCCATCCGGCCCGAGGGGCGGTACCTGTGCCCAGGGCGACCACCAGCGGCGTACCGAAGCACAACCAGCCTGTTCCTCTAACCTTCTAGCATTTCTTTTGTCTTGCGATAAGACTTGACTCATGTGTTGGGCGTCACTACGCTCTGGGTCGGGTGGCGCACCACCACCTCCCGCCGGCTCGGCCGGAGCGGCTCGGGGCCTCATAAGAGCGAGCCCGGCAGAGCCAAGCAACTGGATAAGAGGAGGAGACCGACTGATGAAGAAATCCCGCCTGTTGGCCGTGGTCACGAGCAGCGCCGCCCTCTCGCTGGGCCTCGCCGCCGGGCCTGCGCTAGCAGCAAACCGGGCGCCCGCTGTCCGCCACGGCGGCATCCTGCACGTGGTAATGCCCTGGAACAACATCCCCGACAATTTCAACCCGCTCAACCCCGGCACCAACGGGGCCACCGCCGGCGGCACCGGCAGTGCCCTGTACGAACCCCTCATGTACGACAACGTCGTCACCGGCAAGTTCACACCGGTCCTGGCGACCGGGTACACCTGGTCCGACGGTGGCAAGACCCTCACCATCGACATCCGCCAAGGGGTCAAGTGGAGCGACGGCAAGCCCTTCTCGGCTCGTGACGTCGCCTTCACCTTCAACTACCTGAAGAAGTTCCCTGCAGTGGACACCCAGGGCGACTGGAAGACACCGCTCACGTCTGTGCGGGCCACCAGCGCCAGCACGGTGGTGCTCACCTACTCCAAGCCCGACAGCGTGGTGCTGCCCTTCATCATGGGCCAGCTCATAGTGCCCCAGCACATATGGGCCAAGATCGCCGATCCCACCACCTTCACCAACCTGCACCCGGTCGGCACCGGGCCGTTCGTTCTCGGGTCCTGGAGCCCGACCCAGGTTTCCTACCGCAAGAACAGCCGCTACTGGATGACCGGCCAGCCATATGTCAACGGGCTCACCATGACCGCCGTCAAGTCCAACCAGACGGCCCAGCTGCTCATGATGAACGGTGAGGCCGCCTACACCTACGATGCCATCACGGACCCGGTGCACACCTACGTGGCCGCCCACCCGGCATGGAACAAGTTCTGGTGGCCGGTAACCGGCCTGAACGTGCTCTACATGAACACCCAGACCGGGCCGTTCGCCGACCTGACGCTGCGCAAGGCCATCGCCATGACCATCAACGAGGACGTGGTGGCCCAGCGTGCCTATTACGGGGCTATCCCCTCCTCGAGCGGGATCGGCCAGACCGGTGTCGTGCCCGGCCAGCAGGCCCAGTGGGTGCCCGAGTCCCTCGCCGCGATGGCACCCAAGAACGACCCGGCCGGAGCGCTGAGGCTCCTGGAGTCCAAGGGCTACAAGCTCCAGGGCGGCTCCCTGGTCAGCCCGAGCGGCCAGGCGCTGCCCACGTTCAAGATCCTGGTCGGCTCGGGCTGGACCGACTTCATCTCGATCGCCCAGACCATCGGCCAGCAGTTGCAGGCCATCGGCATCCACACCACGATCGACCAGGAGCCCTGGAGCACGTACTACGGCTCAGCCCAGAACGGTCAGTACGACCTGCTCGTCTGCTGGAGCAACGGCAACAACGCCACGCCCTACTACGAGTACTACTACATGCTGAGCTCAGCCGAGTCGGCCAAGGCGGGGGCTGCTGTCAATACAAACTACGGGCGCTTCTCGAACAACTACATCGACGGGCTCCTCTCGAGCTACGCCTCCACGACCAAGTTCGCCCAGCAGAAAGCGGCCATGGTGGCCATCGAGAAGACCATGCTCACTCAGGTCCCGGCCATACCGCTCACGGGGCGCCCCAACTTCTTCGACTACTCGACCCGCTACTTCACCGGATGGCCGAGCGCCTCCAACCCCTACAACGCCGGTGAGGCACCCGACGCCTTCAACGGGGGCGCCGAGCAGGTCTACCTCAACGTTCACCTGAAGTAAGGGCCCACCGCAGGACAAGTTGCGCGGTCGCGTCGGCTTCGCGCCTGTGCAGCGGTCGTTTTCGGTCTGCGACCGCGCAACTTGTCCTAAGGCGGTCCCTAAGCACCGCCAGCCAAGAGCACACGCCCCATAGGCCGAGAGGGCCCGCCAGCCGTGGTGGGCCCTCTCGCCTCCCGGGGTGTCGAGAGGTCACGAAAGGTAAGTCTTGAGGTACATCATCCGGCGGGTGCTCCTCCTGCTGTTGACAGGATGGGCAGCTCTCACCATCAACTTCGCCCTGCCCCGCCTCATGCCCGGGAGCCCCATCCAGGCCATGGCGGCCAAGTACGCCGGCCGGCTTACCCCGAGCGCTCTGGACGCCATCGCCCAGGCTCTGGGGCTCAAGAACAAACAGAACGTTTTCGTCCAGTACTGGACCTACCTCGGCCACACACTGACCGGCAACTTCGGCTACTCGCTCTCCGAGTACCCCACGAAGGTCAGCACCCTGCTGGCGCAAAACCTGCCATGGACGCTCGGGTTGGTTGGCTTCGCCACCGTCATCGCCTTTGTGCTCGGCACCTTCATCGGGGCCGTCGCCGCCTGGCGTCGGGGCAGCATCTTCGACAGCATCGTGGTGCCCACCGGCATGATGCTGGCCGCCATGCCGTCTTTTTGGATATCGACCATGGCCATCTACTTCCTCTCCTACAAGCTCGGCTGGTTC
>JAKACE010000079.1:4777-7676 GCA_021821705.1 Actinomycetes bacterium
GGTTCCCCCTCTTCGGCGGGTCGTCGTCGGGCTCGCTGGCCAGTATCTCGGGCGTGGGCTCGATCCTCAGCCACGCTGCCCTGCCCGCCATGGTCTTGGCCGTCATCAGCCTCGGCGGTTTCATGCTCGTCATGCGAAACACCACAGTGTCAGTCATGAGTGACGACTACGTGAAGTTCGCCAGGGCCAAGGGCCTGCGCAATTTCACCGTGGCGGCCCGCTACGCCGCCCGTAACGCAACCCTGCCTGTGGTGACCAACTTCGCCCTAGCCCTGGGGACGGTTGTGGCAGGCACCATCTTCGTCGAGTACGTCTTCTCCTACCCGGGCATCGCCAACCTTCTCTACATTGCCGTTACCTCCGAGGACTACCCGCTGATGCAGGCCATCTTCCTCGTGATCGTCCTGGCCGTGCTCCTAGCCAACTTCGTGGCCGACATGCTCTATGTGGTGCTCGACCCCCGCATCCGGGTGCAGGGCCGGGCATGAGAGGCTTCCTGCACAACAAGAAGGCGCTCGCCGGTCTGTCCATAATCGTCTTCTTCGGCCTGGTGGCAGTGCTGGCGCCCCTGCTCGACCCATACAACCCCAACGACTTCAACTTCATGCCGTGGCTCGGGCCCAGCGCGGCGCACTGGCTCGGCACCACCGGCCAGGGCCAGGACGAGTTGTCGTGGCTGCTCTACTCCGCCCGTGACAGCATGCTGATCGCCCTGTCCACGGCCGGCGTCATCTCGGTGGTGCAGTTGCTTTTCGGTATCTTCTCCGGTTACACGGGCGGCCTGACAGACGGCGTGCTCTCCACCGTCACCAACGTGTTCCTGGTGCTCCCGGGGCTCCCCCTGCTCATCGTGATCGACGCCTACCTGCCGAACAAGGGCACCGTTACCACCGTGTTCATCCTGACCATCACCGGTTGGGCCTGGGGCGCCCGTGTCCTGAGGTCCCAGGCCATCTCGCTGCGCGACCGGTCTTTCATGGAGGCTGCCCGCATGTCGGGCGAGCGGCGGTGGCGGATCGTGCTGTTCAACGTGGTACCCAACATGTTCGGCGTGCTGGCGGCAAACTTCTTCGGCGCCGCTGTTTACGCCGTGCTCACCGAAGCCGGCTTGCTCTACCTCGGTGTCATAAACGTGAACACCATCTCATGGGGGTCGATGCTCTACTGGGCACAGGCCGGCTCCGCCATGCTCGAGAACAAGTGGCTCCCGATGCTCCTGCCCGGCATCTGCATCCTGTTGCTCGGGACTGGCTTCGGCCTGCTCAACTTCGCCGTCGACGAAGTCGCCGACCCCCGACTGAGGAGGGGCTGAGGTGCCCGCCACCGACGCTCCCCTCCTGCAGCTCGAGGACGTCCACATCGGCTATGGCTGGGACGCCAGGTCCGTGACCCCGGTCGTGCGCGGCGTCGACCTCACCGTCGGCACGGGCGAGGTGGTCGGTGTTGCCGGCGAGTCGGGCTGCGGCAAGACGACACTGGCCATGGCTGCTGCCGGCCTGCTCGACCCGCCGGGCCGCGTCACAGCCGGCCGCATCCTCTTTCAGGGCGCCGACCTGCGGGCCATGTCGCCCGAGCAGCTGCGCCGCCTGCACCTGGCAGAAATCTCAATGGTCTTCCAGGCCTCAATGAACGTCCTCAACCCCGTCACCCGGGTGCGGGCCCAGTTCCTCGACGCCATGGCAGCGCACGGCGTGCGCAACGAAGACGAAGCCGTTGCCAGGGCGCGCCAGATGTTCGAGCGCGTACGCCTCCCCCTGCGCTTCCTGGACGCTTTCCCTCACCAGCTGTCGGGCGGCATGCGCCAACGGGCCGTCATCGCCCTTTGCCTGGTGATGCGGCCCAAGCTCGTCTTCCTCGACGAGCCCACGACGGCCCTCGACGTGGTCGTGCAGCGTTCGATCATGCAGATGCTCTCCGAACTGCGCTCCGAGCTCGGTTTCGGCGTCGTCTTCATCACCCACGACCTGTCCCTGCTGGTGGAGGTGGCCGACCGTATCGCCATCATGTACGCCGGACAGGTCGTCGAGGAGGCACCCGCCAAGCGGCTGTACGAGGCGGCCGGTCACCCCTACACGCGGGCCCTCATGAGCGCCTTCCCTCCGCTCGGAGTGGCCCGGGTGCGCATGGAGGGCCTACCCGGGCAGCCTCCTGACCTGCGCCGGCTCCCGCCCGGGTGCGCCTTCGCTCCCCGGTGCCCGCAGGCCGTCGAGGGCACCTGTGATGTGGTCGCCCCCCCAGTGGCCCGCAACGACGGCCACCGGGTCGTCTGCCACCTCTACGAGCCAAAGGAGGCATCCGTTGGTTAGCACCCTGGGCGCGCCGGGCGTGCCCGCAGAGGCCCAGGCCGGGCAGGTGCCCGCCCTGGAGGTCGTAGGCCTGACCAAGACCTACAGCGTGGGCAAGATGGGCAAGCCCAAGGTCGTGCGGGCGCTCACCAACGTCGATCTCTGCGTTGCCCGTAGGGAGATCGTGGGCCTGGTGGGCGAGTCCGGTTCGGGCAAGAGCACCTTCGCCCGCACCGTCGCCTTCCTGGAACGCCCCACCTCGGGCACGGTCAAGGTCGACGGCGTGGCCGTGCCCCTGCGTCCCGGTACGGCCGACCTGCGCGCCCACCGCCGGCGGGTGCAGATGATCTTCCAGGACCCCTACACCTCGCTCGACCCGCTGCACAAGATCCGCTACGCCGTCGGCAGGCCGCTCGAGTCCCTCGCCGGGTTGCCGAAAGGGCTGCGGCGCGACCGTATGGAGCAGGTGCTGGGACAGGTCGGCCTCGTCCCCCCCGCCGACTTCCTCAACCGCTACCCCTACCAGCTCTCGGGCGGCCAGCGCCAGCGCGTCGGCATCGCCAGGGCGCTGGCCGCCCAGCCGACCTTGTTGCTGGCAGACGAGCCGACGTCGA
>JAKACE010000080.1 GCA_021821705.1 Actinomycetes bacterium
CCGCGATCTCGCCGGGCCCGTAGGTGCCCATCTCCGCCACGAACACCTGCGTGCCCGGCGCCAGGTGCTCGTTGACGGCGCGGGCCAGGCCGGCAGTGTTGTTGAAACTGGCCGGCGTTGCCACCACCGACCAACGCCCGGACAAGAGGTGGGCAACGTAGCCCTTCGTGGTCGTCTTGCCGTACGAGCCGGTGATGGCGACGATGCGAGGCGAGAGCGACCGCAGCCGCTGCGAAGCCCTCTGCACGAACGGGCGCAGCAGGCGCGCCTCCAGCGGCCGCACCAGCCACATGGCCATGTCCAGCAACGCAGGAGCCAGCACGGCCAACAGGCCGAGCGCCGTTGCGGCACCGTGCAGGCCAGCCGAAGCACGTCCTGCCACCTCGCCGGCGACCACAGCGGTGGCGACGGTCACTGCCAGCGCCAGGGCGCCCCCCGTCGCAGCCAGGCGCCGAAGCCGCGGGGTCCAGGCCAGGTGTGACGTGCGCCCCCGCACCCCCAGGCCCGGAGGCCCGAACAGGCCGACCGCACCGGCGACCAGGCCGGCCGGCACCACCCACGCCGACGCCACCCCGGCGAGGGTGCCGGCGGCGAACATGGCCAGCGACCACGGTCGCGCTGACCACCAGCGGCGGGCGAAGAGCGAGGCCGACCCGGCCAGGTAGTGCTCGCGCTGGGCCACCCGCAGCCAGCGCAGGCCGGCGAGCGCCAGGCCGGCCCCGGACACCGCGACCGCGATCGCGGCCCACACGGTCGAGCTCACGACGGCCGTCCCTGGGCCGGCTCGGACTGCCCTGCGTCTTGGCTACCGGGACCGGGCCGCTCGTGCCCGAGGGCTCTCGCGAGCGCCTCCTGGAGCGCGCCGTACATGGAGGGGCCAAGGAGATGGCCGGCACCGGCCACGACCGTCTTCTCGGCCGGCGCAACGCCGGCCTGCGCCAACGAGGAGAGCGTGCCTTCCAGAGAGGCGACGCCGTCGTCCTCCCCCCAGACCAGAGCGAGCCGGCCCCCGCCGGCCGCCCAGGCCGTCAGCACAGGGGCGTAAGCGCAGGATGCCGTCTCCCCCACCGATTTGACGAGCACACCTCGCATCACTGGTGTCGCCTGCCGGTAGTCCTGCGAACCGTGGCGGTGCCGCAGGGCCTCCATCCTGGCGTCGGATAGGAGGCGGCGCCGGTGCAGTGCCCGCCCGGCCCTGTAGACGAGAGCCGGCTTGGCTGACCCCGCCCCCGGGAAGGGTGCCAGAGGGGCTCCCGTCAATACGAGCGAACGCACCCTGTCCGGGTGGGCGGCGGCCAGGTGTACCCCGACCCTGGCCCCAAAACTATGACCGAGCACGACGAGCGGCCCGGGGCCCATATCGGCCAGGACCGGCGCCACCTCGGTGGCATAGCGCTCCGTCGGCCAAGGCTCCGACGGCTCAGGTGCCACTCCGAACCCGGCCAGATCGAGGGCGACGGCGTCGAAGCCGTCCAGAACGGGCGCGAAGTCGGCATGCGAACGAGCCCAGCCGTGCAGGGCGAGCACCCCGGGCGGGCGGTCCCCGAACCTGGCGCCCCACAGGCGCCCACCCGCAAACGAACTGAGCGCCATGAGCCTGGCCAGGATACCGGCCCGGTCATGGGCGCTCAACCGCCGCGGTGCCGCCGCCCGTCACAGCCTGCGGTTAGCCTAATTACATGGGTGTTACTCGAGACCGGCGGGCAACTGGTGCAGGCGCTCGCGCCGCAGGGGCCGACAGTGGCTCACCCGAGCCGTCCTCCGCCCCCACAGACCGCCTCCTGGCGGGCCTTACGCCCGCACAGGCCCGAGCCGTCACCACGCCCTCACCCACGGTATGCGTCCTGGCTGCCGCCGGTGCAGGCAAGACCGGCGTGCTGACCCGACGGGTGGCGTACCGGGTGGCAACCGGTGCGGCCCAGGCAGGCCACGTCCTGGCCATCACGTTCACGCGCAAGGCGGCCGGCGAGCTGCGCGAGAGGCTCGGGGCGGGCGGCTTGGCGGGCAAGGTCACGGCGGGGACGTTCCATTCCCTGGCCCTCAGCCAGCTCGAGCGCTGGTGGGCGGACAGGCACACCCCCGAGCCGGTGCTCCTGCAGAGCAAAGGTCGCTTGCTGGCCGAGCTGGTGAGCGGGCGGCCCGGGCTGGCCGGCGCCGAGTTGGCCGACCTGGCCGGCACTCTTGAATGGGCTGCCGCCCGTATGGTGGGCCCGGACATGCTCGCCGAAGCAGCATCGGGCCTCGGCCGGAAGCTGCCCGCCGCCGCAGAGGAAGTGAGCGCCCTGCTGGCGCGCTACCGGGACGAGAAGCGCAGACGGCGGCTGGTGGACTTCGACGACCTGCTCTCGCTCTACACGCACGCCCTCGAGGAGGATCCCCGCTTCGCAGCCGCTCAGCGCTGGCGGTGGCGCCACGTCTTCGTGGACGAGCTCCAAGACGTCAACCCCCTCCAGTACCGGCTGCTCACAGCCCTGGTCGGGGACAACGACGACCTGTTCGTCGTGGGCGACCCCAACCAGGCCATCTACGGCTGGAACGGCGCCGACCCCGGGTTCCTGGCCTCGTTCCCCGAGCGCTGGCCCGGCTGCGAGGTGGTGCGCCTCGACGACAACCATCGCTCCAGCCCCCAGGTCGTGGCCCTCGCCTCGGCCGTACTCGGGCGCCAGGCGACGCCGGTGCGCTCCACCCAGCCGGACGGCCCCCGGCCTGAGCTGGTGTGCTACGCAAGCGACGACACCGAGGCGCAAGGCGTGGCGGCCGCCGTCGTGCGCGCCAACCTCGACGGCACTGCCTGGTCCTCGCTGGCCGTGCTCGCTCGCACCAACGCCCAGCTGAGCATCTTGGCGGCCGCACTCGCGAGTGCGGGCGTGCCCGTGATGGCGCCCGGTGCCACCGGCACAGCGCAAGCCCTCGAAGGCGACGACGCCTCCGGTCCGGCCACAGGCGACCGCGAGGGAGCACCGGGCCGGGACGCGGTGACCGTTTGCAGTTTCCACCGCGCCAAGGGCCTGCAGTGGGAGGCCGTATGGGTGTGCGGGCTGGAGGCGGGCTTCGTCCCCATCGCCTACGCCAACAGCCCCATGGAGCTGGCCGAGGAGCGCCGGTTGCTGTACGTTGCCCTGACGCGGGCCAGGCGTAGGCTTCACTGCTCGTGGGCCCGGGAGCGACGCACTGCCTCGGGCGCCCACCTGCGCAGGGAGCCGAGCCCGTGGCTTCCCAGCTTGGCGGCGCACTTCTCGGGCACCGGGGAGGACGACGGGCCGGCCCCCATGGCCGGTCACCTGGGGGTCACACCAGGGGTGCTGGATTTCTTTGCATCGGCCCGGTTGCGCCTGGCCAGGGCGCGCGATGCCACGGGCCTCCCACCCGTCGAGACCGACCCGCTCGTCCGACCCGTCGCTGAGTGCTTGACGCAGTGGCGCCGCCGGCTGGCCCGGGCCTCGGGCGTGCCCCCACAGGTCCTCTTCCACGACGCCACCCTCCAGTTGCTGGCCGAGCGGCGCCCCCGCACCCTGGAGGAGCTGCTCGAGGTGCCTGGCGTCGGGCAGGTCAAGGCGGCGCGCTTCGGGCCAGCCCTCCTGGAGGTGCTGACCACGGCATCGGCCGAGGCTGGGCTGGCTGCGGGAGCCTGAGACGACTGTTCAGGCCGCAACCAACTGCGACCTGAGCACAGCCGGGCGGTAGCCGGTCGCTGCGGTGACGTCGGGCCCGGCGTCTGCGCCCGGTATGGACCACCCAACGTGGCCGGGAGCTCGGCCAAATGGCCCGGATCGGGAAAACGGTGCCGCCTCAGAGTCGGGGTGGACGCGCCCAGCGTGGCCCGGGTAAGCTGGAGCAAATGTCCGAGTGGTATTCCATCGAAGTCTTCGACGGCGCGTCCTCCGCGTCGCTGTGGGCCGGGGTGCACGGAGATCCCCTGGTGGAGTCGGCCCTGCTGATGGGGGCCAAGGACTGGACGTGGCACCACCACAGCTGGGGGGTCGTGCTCGAGATCGAGTTCGCCGACACCCGCTCGTGGGACCTGTGGCGAGCGCAGCCGCATGTGCAGGCGTCGCTCGACGCCGTCCCCGACCCTGTCAGCGGCCTGATCGTCTACCGGGGACGCGGCGGCAGCAGCGGTGCCCCCACCCCTCGCAAGCCCCGGCCCCTCATGGGTAGCGGGGCAGCCGCCCTGCCTCTGCCCTGGGACTGGGACGGCGACGGCTACGCCTTCCTGCCGACGCTCCCCCGCCAGTGGGGCCCGTCCGTCGGCGCCGGCAGCGGGCCGGCGAGACCGCTCCTGCGTTCACCGCGGCGCTGAGGCGTGCGGGCGCCAGCTCGACGGCGCCTGGTGTTGTCGCGTCCTTGACACTACGCGAGCTCTGCGCGTCGCCCGCCTACAAGTCGACGTCTACGAACATCGGGGCATGGTCGGAAGGCAACTTGCCTTTGCGCGCATTGCGGTCGACCAGTGCCCAGCTCGCCCGGTCCGCCAGGGAGCGGCTCAGCAGGACGAGGTCGATGCGCATGCCGCGGTGCTCATGGAAGTCGCCGGCACGGTAGTCCCAGTACGTGTAGAGCGCCGGTCCAGGCCAGATGCGCCTGAAGGCGTCCTCCAGGCCCCACTCCTCCAGCGCCTCCAGGGCCTGGCGCTCCGGAGCCGTGACGTGGGTCGAGCCCTCGAAGGCGGCCGGGTCCCAGACATCGGCGTCGGTTGGTGCGATGTTGAAATCGCCGCACACGGCGACCGGTCCTGCCGGGCCGGTCGGGCCCGTCAACTCCTCCAGGTGGCGGCGCAGCCGCCCGAGCCAGGCGAGCTTGTAGACGTAATGCTCCGAGCCCACGGAGCGACCGTTGGGCACGTAGACGCTCGACACCAGGACCCCACCGCAACGAGCGGTGACGATGCGGGTGTCCTGGTCCGGCGCGTCACCGTCGGCGAAGCCCATAACCGGGCCCTCGATACCGACCCGCGACAGCACGGCCACACCGTTCCACTGGCCCGAGCCGTGGTGGACCGACTCGTAGCCGAGCGCCTCGAACGCCATGTGCGGGAAAGTCGCGTCCGCCAGCTTGGTCTCCTGCAGGCACAGGACATCGGGGCGGGCATAGGCCAGCCACTCGGGCACCCTGTCCATGCGGGCCTTGAGCGAGTTGACGTTCCAGGTGGCTATGCGCACATCGCTCCTCAGGCCGAACCCGAGCCGGGCATGGCTACGAGCTGGAACAGCTCGGCCAGGCGGCCCTCGCCCAAACCGGCCGCCATGGCAGCTGCCCCGGCCCACTCACGAAGCCGACCTTCTATGTCGTGCTCGTGGTCGACCTGGCTGTGGTGGCACGACAGTGCCTTCAACTTGACCGGGAAGGCGTCGGTGATGTCGACCGCACGGTTGGGCCGGGGAGCGGCCATCAACCACAGCTCCTTGACGGCCCAGGGCTCGAGGCCCTCGGCCAGCAGCTCAGGGTGGGCAAAGGGGTTCCTGGCGTCGGGATAGGCGGCACAAACAGCGGCCTCTCCCGCCGCCAAGTGGTCGGGATGGCTGGCGCCGATGCGGTCCCAGTTGCGCTCCGGGGACTGGCAGACCAGGCGCTCCGGCCGGAACCTGCGCACCACCCTGCTCACGTCACGGCGAAGCTCCACTGAAGCGGACAACCGACCGTCCGGGTAGGCGAGGAAGGTGAGGTCCTCGACGCCCACGGCATTGGCCGCGGCCGTCTGCTCCTGGCGCCTCAACCTGGCCATCTCCGCCCTCGCCATCGACCGGTCGATCCCGCCTGCGTCGCCGTCCGTCGAGATGCAGTAGGCGACCTCCACGCCCGCCTTCACCCAGGTGGCGATGGTCCCCGCCGCACCGAAGTCGACGTCGTCCGGATGGGCGGTCACGACCAGCACACGCTTCACGCCGGCGGGGTCGTCGAGCTGGATGGGACTTTTTTCGGCGTCGGGCACGGGGCAACTCTACCGGCGCGCCAGCATGACGCCCAGCAGCGGCGGGCCAGTCGCCCCTGGCCCGTCGCCCAACCCAACCGGGCTCGCAAAGAGCCCGGTGAAGCGCCCCCCTACGCCGTCAGCCGGGGCCGTCGCCCCGGGTGGCTGGCGCCGTCGCTTGTGACAGAAGCTATACCCGAGCCGGCTCCGGGCACCTGGCGCGACGCCACACAAGTTCGCCGATTGCGTCCGAGCCGGGACCTGCACCAGCTCGACCACTCAGCGCGACAGTTAGCGCGCGCCGCGTCGGTACGCCGGTGCGCGCCCGGACCGGTACGGGCGACCCGGCGTAGCAGCCTCAGCCCTCGTCCGGCGTGAGCCGGAAGTACCGGCTCAGGCCCCGACGGTCCAGGTCGTGCCCGACTGCAGGAGCGCGGCCAGGTCGCCCGGGCCTTTGCGCGCCGCCGCCGTCACCAGCTGTTGTTGGACCTGGGACCCGTAGTCGGGCCGCTCGAACGCCCGGAACACGCCGATGGGTGTGGGTGTGTGGGGGCCGGACGCCAGGCGGGAAAGGGCGAACGCCGTGCTCGGGTCGGGACGGGCCTCGTCGTGGACGAGCAGCGCCTCCTCCCCCACATCAGCCACATCGACGATGACGGCGCCGCCGCCGTCCATGACCACACCCTTTGCCCCGTCCGGGCCGAAGCGCACCGGCTTGCCGTGCTCGAGCGGTATGAGCATGGACGGACGGTTGTCCCTGGAGGTGATGGCCTCGAAAGCGGCGTCGTTGAACACGTTGCAGTTCTGGTAGATCTCGACCAGGGCGGCACCGCGGTGCTCGTAGGCGCGTCGCAGCGTCTCCATCATGTGCTTGCGGTCCATGTCGTGGGTGCGGGCCACGAAGGTGGCCTCGGCACCGAGGGCCAGCGACACCGGGTTGTAGGGGTGATCGAGCGAGCCGAACGGTGTCGACTTGGTGACCTTGCCCGTCTCCGACGTCGGCGAGTACTGGCCCTTGGTGAGGCCGTATATCTGGTTGTTGAAAAGGATGATCGTGAGGTTGACGTTGCGGCGCAGGGCGTGCAGGAGGTGGTTCCCACCGATGGACAGAGCGTCCCCGTCGCCGGTGATGACCCAGATGTGCAGGTCCGGGCGGGCGGTCGCCAGCCCGGTCGCCAACGCCGGCGCTCGCCCGTGTATCGAGTGCACCCCGTAGGTGTTCATGTAGTACGGGAAGCGGCTGGAGCAGCCGATGCCCGATACGAAAACGGTGTCCTCGCGCCTGGCGCCGAGCTCGGGCATGAGCAGCTGCACGGCGGTGAGGATCGAGTAGTCACCGCACCCGGGGCACCAGCGGACCTCCTGGTCGCTGGCCCAGTCCTTGCGGGTCGTGGTCGGGCTGGCCACGTCTGTCATTTGTCCTCCTTGCGGGCAGTGCTGCCGTTTGGCTGGCCGGCGAGGGCCTCGAGCTCGGCGAGGATGGCGAGCTGGATGTCGATACGGCGGAACGGTAGGCCGTTGACCTTGTTGAGGCCCTGCGCGTCCGCCAGGAACTCCGCCCTCACGAGCCTGCGGAGCTGGCCGAGGTTGACTTCGGGGACCAGGACCCTGCGGTAGGAGCGCACGACCTCGCCGAGGTTGGCCGGGAAAGGGTTGAGGTGGCGCAGATGGGCGTGCGCCACCCGCCTCCCGGTCGAGCGCACCG
>JAKACE010000081.1 GCA_021821705.1 Actinomycetes bacterium
CGGGCCACAGCGTCGGCATTCTCGACGCCGACGTCTACGGCTTCTCGGTCCCGGCCATGCTCGGGGCCCAGGGTGCGCCTGAGATGGCCGAGGGCCGGGTGGTACCACCGCAGGCCTACGGCGTGAGGGTCATCTCCATGGGGTTCTTCGTCCCCGACGACCAGCCCGTCATATGGCGTGGGCCCATGCTGCACAAGGCGCTCGAGCAGTTCCTCACCGACGTCGACTGGGGCGACATCGGGTTCCTGCTCATCGACATGCCTCCCGGCACGGGCGACGTGGCTCTGTCCATGTCCCAGTACCTGCCGGCCTCCGAGGTGTACGTGGTGACCACGCCCCAACCTGCGGCCCGCAGGGTAGCCCAGCGCAGTGCCTACATGGCCCGCAAGATGAACCTCCCGCTGCGAGGCGTCATCGAGAACATGAGTTGGTTCAGCACGCCCGACGGCCAGCGTTACGAGATCTTCGGCAGCGGTGGCGGCCTCCAGCTCGCCGAGGAGCTCGGCGTCCCGCTGCTCGGACAGATCCCACTGGTGCCGGCCCTGCGTGAAGGTGGCGACGAGGGCCGTCCCGTCATGGTGACGGCCCCCGGCTCGGAGGCGGCCGAAGCCTTCCGGGCGGTGGCGGAGGCCGTAGTCGGTCTCGGTCGCTCCAGGGTCGTGCGCGAGGAGCTCAGGATCCGCTGAGGTCGCCGCCGGCCGGCGGCCCCCGGGTGCTGCAGCGCCGGGCGTCTCGTCGGCCGGACGTCGGGCGTCGGCCCGGGGGCGTCACAGGCGGCGCAGGAGCCTCCGGCCCCGTTCTTCGCCGGGGCGAACGTCGATAGTGCGGGGTTCCTGCGAAGATTGGGTTATGGCAGTTGGCCAGGCCCCCGGGGGCGCACCGATCGGTCGGCGAGTCGTCCTGGGGATGCTTGGCCTGGGGGCCGCTGGCGTAGCCGTCGGGGCCCCGGTTGCAAACGGTGTGGGCACTGCGCTGTCGGCCCTGGCGAAGGGGGGAGCAGCCGGCCTGGTACCTGGCGGCGACTACTTCAGGCTCTACACGGTCACGAGCGGCTTCCCGCCCCCTCCCGAGCACTACCGCCTGGTCGTAGACGGGCTGGTGGAGCACAGGCTCGAGCTCAGTCTGCAGGACCTGAGGGCCCTGCCCCCCGTGCGCCTTGTCAGGCCCTTCCAGTGCGTAACCGGGTGGCGGGTGCCCGGCGTGCACTGGACCGGCGCCCGCCTGGGCCATCTCCTGGACATGGCCGGTGTGCGGGCACAGGCGGTGGCCCTGCACTTTCGCTCCTTCGACGGCGTGTACACCGAGAGCCTCACCCTGGCCCAGGCCCGCCTCGCCGACGTCCTCGTCGCCTACGACATGCTGGGCGCACCGCTCAGCCGGGAGCACGGGGGCCCTGTCCGGCTCTATGTTGCGCCCATGTACGGCTACAAGTCGGTCAAGTGGCTTTCCCGCATCTCCGTTGTCGACAGGGTCGAGCCGGGGTACTGGGAGAACTTCGGCTACGCCGTGGACGGCTGGGTCGGCCGGAGCAATGGCCGCAGCGACGCACCCATCAGCTGACCGCCCCCCTTCGGGGGCAGGCGAGCGCCGTCTCGTTGGGGAGCTGGTGCGCTTCGACGGCGTCCAACGCTTCGCCCACTGGGCCACCGCCGCCCTCTTCCTGGCGCTGATCGTCACCGGTGCAGCCCTCTACGTACCAGCAGTCGAAGTCTTGGTGGGCCGCCGCCCACTGGTCGAGAGGGTGCACGTGGATGCCGGCCTGGCCCTGGCTGCCCCGCTGCTTGTCAGCCTGGCCGGGCCGTGGGGCCGAGCCCTGCGCCGGGACCTGGGCAGGCTCAACCGCTGGTCCGAGGACGACCGCCGCTGGCTGCGTTCGGCTCTGAGCGCCCGACGGACCGCCAGCGTGCCCAAGGGCAAGTTCAACGCCGGCCAGAAGCTCAACGCGGCCTTCACGGGAGGCGTGCTCCTGGTCATGGTCCTGACCGGTGCGGTCATGCACTGGCCCTTGTACTGGCCCCTCTCATGGCGCACGGGGGCCACGTTCGTACACGACGTGGTTGCTTACGTGTTCGTGCTCGTGGTGGTCGCTCACGTGGCGATGGCGCTCGCCCACCCCGCTGCGCTGCGTTCGATGGTGACGGGGCGGGTCGGCCTGGGCTGGGCACGGCGCCACGCGCCCCTGTGGCTCGAGGAGCTGGAGGCCGCCGCCGGTACCCCGGTCGCAGGCCGAGACCAGCCGGGCCCCGGCTAGCAAGCCTGGGGAGCCTGAGGCCGGCTAGCCCGCCCCGGGGCCCGCCCGGCCCGGCCGTTCCGCCCTACGCCTGCACGGCGGCCGTGTAGGTAGACAGGACGTCGCCCACCGCTACCAGTACGAGGCGGCGTGCCATGGGCTCCAGCTCCCCCTGCCTGACCCTGGCCACCAACGACGGGAGGTACTGGCTCACGAGGACCTCTGGTACCGGCGCACCCTCGAAGAAGTCCAACAGGGCCTGTACGCCACGACGCGGGCCTGGTGCCGGCCAGTAGTAGCGGATCCTGTCGCTGTAACTGAAGTGGCGCCACATGCGGCGCTCGTCCTCGCTGCCGGTGTAGTAGGCGCTCCAATGGCCCGGCCGGGCCAGCATCTCCTCCTCCATGGTCCGGGCCAGGGACAGCTCGGGGGGCCTTCCCATGGCGATGGCGGCGTGGTCGAGGCCGTACAGCGCCTCCCGCATGGCAAAGGTCAGGCCGGGCCCGACCTTGAGCATGGCGAAGCCGTCCTCCACCAGCTGGCGCAGGGCGTACGCCGGCTGGTAGTCGGTCGAATGAGCCTCGAAAGCCAGGCCCTCCGCACCGGCCAGCACCCCCGGCAGAGCCGATGCCGGCGCCCTGTCGTAGACAACGACCTTGCCCAGGTCGAACTCCACACCCGGCTGCACGACCACGGCCACGACGCGCTCGAAGGCCGATGGCACCCCCTGACGGGCGAAGGCGGCGCGATGCGCTGCCAGGGTAGCGGCGACAGAGGCCGGTGCCGTGGGGGCGATGGCCTGGATCGCCTGGTGGGCACCCCCCGGCGTGGGCACTTCCGTGCCTATCACGTACGAAGGAGCCGTGCCGGCCCGGGTTGCCTCCTGTTCTGCCACGGCGACGAGATTGGCGGCCCGGGAGGCCACGATGTCGTCGTCGAGCTGTTCGGGTTCGCCCAGGCAGCCCATGCTCGTGTCGATATGGATCTTCTGGTAGCCGGCCGAGACGTAGGCAGCGACCGTCTCGGCGGCGCTGGCCATCGCCTCCGGGGCCGGCATGCCCCTCCAGGGGGAGGGGCCGAGGTGGTCCCCGCCCAGCAGCACCCGCTGTGCCGGTAGGCCGGCGGCCGCAGCGATGGCCATCACGTCGTCGCGGAACTCCGCCGGACGCCTCCCCGTGTAGCCGCCCATGTGGTTCACCTGGTTGCAGGTGGCCTCCACCAGCACGGGCCCGCCGTCAGCGAGCGCCTGGCGGACGGCCGCCTCCACGACGAGGGGGTGCCCGGAGCAGACCGAGGGGATCCCCCGGGGCGCGTTGCCACCCCCGCCGCCCGGTAGGAGCCTGTGCCACCTGGGCGTGCCGGTGACGTGGGCGTTCACGGCTCGTCCTCACCAGCTCCCGGGGCCCATCGCCCCGCCACCATGACCTTGACCGGGTGCATGCCCGTGTCCCACACGACGAGGTCGGCACGCCGGTCCGGGGCCAGGGCCCCGGCCCTGGGGGCAACCAGGGCGGCCGGAGTCGCCGTCGCCGCCAGGACCGTTTCTCTCAGCCCGGCCGGCGACCTGGTCAGGACGGAGCGGACAGCGTCCGAGACGGTGATCGTGCTGCCCGCCAGGGAGCCTCCCTCGGCGAGGCGGGCCACGCCGCCTCGCACCACCACGGCCAAGCCTCCTAGCTCGTAGTCACCGTCATCCATGCCGGCGGCGGCAATGGCGTCGCTCATGAGGGCCACCCGCCCCGGGCCGGCAGCTCTCATGACATGGTGGACGATCGCCGGGTGCAGGTGGTTGTCGTCGGCTATCAGCTCGCAGCACACCTCGGGTCGCTCCAGCGCCGCCACGACCGGCCCGGGTTCGCGATGGTGCACGGGCCTCATCCCGTTGAACAGGTGGGTCATCACCCGCGCCCCGGCGTCGATGGCCGCGATCGTCTGTTCGAACGTCGCGTCCGTGTGGCCGACGGCGGGCAGGGCGCCGGCGTCGCGCACCTGGCGGACGACATCGAGGGCGCCGGGCAGCTCGGGGGCGATCGTCACCATGCGGACGGTGCCGCGGCCCAGCTTGAGCAGGCGCCCCATGGTCTCGGTGTCCGCAGGCACGAGGGCAGCCGGGTTCTGTGCGCCGCAGCGGGCGTGCGAAAGGAACGGCCCTTCGAAGTGTGTACCGGCGACCAGGCCTTCCTCTGCCAGCTCCGCCAGCATGGCGACCGAAGACGCCAACTCGTCGGCCGGCGCGCTGACCAGGCTGGCCACCACCGTGGTGGTGCCGCGCCCCCGGTGGAAGCGCACGGCGGCGACGACGTCAGCGGCGTCGTGCCCGGAGAAGGAGGTGCTGCCGCCACCATGGCAGTGCATGTCGACAAGGCCCGGCGTGATGGTGCAGCCCGGGAAGTCGACCACCTCCTCCCCCGGGTGGGGGGCCAGGTCCCAGGCATGACCGACATCGACCACCAGGCGCCCGTCCGTCCTGACGGCGCCCTGGTCCACGACCTCGTGGGGCGTGACGACGGTGGCGGCGCGCACCAGCAAGTCAGGCCCCCGCCGGGTGGGCAGCGTCCAGGGCACGCCGGTCGCCGGCCGGCGCCGACAGGACGCTGGCTCGGGCGAGCAGGGCGGCCCCAAGGCCGGCCGCCTCGTCGCCGAGCTGAGCCAGGGCCAGCCGGGGAGGCGGTATGCACGGTAGGTCGGCAGCCAGTGCGGCCCCGAGCGGCTCGACAAGGCGCGTCCCAGCTTTGGCCAGGCCCCCGCCGATGACGACCATCTCCAGCTGCAGCGCACCGTGCACGAGGGCGATGGCGTGGGCGAGCTGCCCGATAGCGGACGACCAGATCCGCTCGGCAACCGGGTCACCTCCGACGGCCAGCGCCAGCACCTCCGCTGAACCGATCTCCGGCCCGGGCACCTCACGGCGGTAACGGCGCCCGATGCCCGAGGCCGAGGCGACCTCCTCCAGGCACCCTCGCCCGCCGCAGCGGCAGAGCGGCCCGTCGGGGTCGGCGACGACGTGACCGATCTCTCCGGCCAACCCGGAAGGTCCCCGTCGCTGGCGGCCGCCGAGGGTGACAGCGGCGGCGATGCCTGTGCCCACGGCGACGAACAGGTAGTCGGACGCCCCGCGTGCAGCCCCGAGCTCGCCCTCGGCTCGCCCGCCCAGGCGGACGTCGTGGCCGAGGGCAACGGGCGTGCCCAGGCGCTCGCTCAGGAGCCGGGCCACGGGCATGTCGCGCCAGCCCAGGTTGGCCGAGTACTCGACTGTCCCGGACGCCTCGTCCACGAAGCCGGGCACACCTATGCCGACGGCGCTCACGGGGCCCACGGTGGCGGGCAGGTGCCGGGCCTGTGCGACCAGGCCGGCCGCCCGGTCCAGGACCGCTGCGGGACCGGCCCCCGGGGCCGTCGGCGACCGCAGCCGGCCGGTCACCTCGCCGTCGGGGCCCACGACGACAGCCTTCATGAGCGTGCCCCCGATGTCGAGGCCAACGGCCCAGCCGGTCCCGCCCAGAGCGGTCGAGGGGCACATATCAGGCGCTGCCCAGGACGACTGAGAACGAGAGGTTGCGGGGGTGGTCGACGTCCAGGCCCTTGGCCCCTGCCAGCTCCACCGCCACCCGCTGGGCTCGGACCAGCTCTGCCAGGGGATCCAGGCTCGAGGCGACGAAGGTGGCACCGGTGGCACGCACGTCGCTCTCCAGGCCCTCCGGCGCCGGGCCGAAGCACCACACCACCGACTCGCCGTCGAGGACGCTTATCGGGCCGTGCCGCAGCTCCTTGGCCGCATAGGACTCGGTCCACATCTGCGCTGCCTCCCTCAGCTTGAGGGCGGCCTCATGGGCCAGTCCGACCGTCCATCCGCTGCCGACGAAGGTGAACCGACTGGCCCTCGGCGTTGCCTGCGGTAGCGGCTGGGCCAGGGCCAGCTCAGCCTGCGCCGCCAGGCCGGAGGTGTCCTCTCCGAGGTGGCTACGCAGGAGCACCAGGGCACTGCTGGCAAACCGGGTCTGCACGACGGATTGCTCGCTGGCAAAAGGCAGCATGATGCCGGGGACCATCTCTCCCAGTGGCGTCCCGGGGCCGACCGTGAGCGCTGCCGCCCTGGCCCCGGGCGGGAGCGAGGCGGCCACGTCGAGCACCTCGCTGGTCGTGCCCGAGCGGGAGATGAAGAGGTAGTGGTCGTACTGGCGCGAGCGGAGCACCTCCGAGGCGGCCATGGCGTCGGTCAGGCCGTGGCCGGCGTCCTCGCGAAGCCGAGCGTAGGCGAGCGCCATGTTGAACGAGGTGCCGCAGCCTACGACGGCCACCCGTTCCCCCGGGGAGGGGAGCAGAGCGTTCACTTGGCCTGCGAGCTCGCTTGCGTCAGCCCAGCAGGACGGTTGGCTGAAGATCTCGGTAGCCGCGTGCGACACGGTGGCCCCTTTCGGCAGGTGCGGCGTACCGAGGGCACCGCCTGGCCCGGGCCCGGGATGACGGCCGCTAAAAGCGGGTATGTGATCGATGTTCATCGTACTATGGCTCTACCACGCAATAGCAAGCATCCCTCGCGCAGCTCATACCCGGGCGGCACTGGGTGCTCTTGCGCGGCACCAGACAACGGAGATACGTTACCACAATGGTCTAGACCACGGCAACCGCATCTGCTAACGTGCGTCCCGATGCTCGTTTCGAGCGGGAACCCATCACAAGGGCAACTGCAAGCGAGCCCGGAGGGAGCGCGGCTCCCGCCGGGGGGCCCCGGCCACAGGTGCGAACGCCTGGCCGCCATCGCCTGGCACCCGATCGGTTGCCTCGGTGCCTTCCAACAAGGAGGTCTTACCAGTGAGATATCTAAAGAGGCACAGCCTGCTGGCCGCCACGGGAGTGAGCGCTCTGAGCCTGAGCATGGCGCTCACCGCCTGCGGGGGCACGACAAGCAACGCCAACCGTCCGTCGTCGTCGCCGAACCTGGCCTCGGCATCGCCGAGCGGCAGCATCAAGGTGGTGATGGCCCAGTACAGCTCCCTCACGAAGCCCTACTGGACGTCGCTGGTGAAGGCGTTCGAGAAGAAGTACCCCAAGATCCACGTCAATCTCCAGGTGATCGACTGGAACACGCTGCTCCAGCAGGTGCCCACGATGGTCCAGACGCACTCGTACCCGGACATCCTCAACTTCAACAACTACTCGACCTATGCCAAGGCGGGCCTTCTCTTCCCGGCCAAGCAGGTGTTCTCGCCCCAGGTCGAGTCGGACTTCATCCCGTCGTTCATAAAGAGCGACACCATCGCAGGCACTCAGTACGGCATCCCGTGGATCGCCAGCGTGCGCGCCCTCGGCTACAACAAGGCGGCGTTCGCCAAGGCGGGTATCA
>JAKACE010000082.1 GCA_021821705.1 Actinomycetes bacterium
GGTCATCGAGGAGGACGCCAGGTTCGGCATCGCCCAACTGCACCAGCTGCGCGGGCGGGTCGGCAGGGGCGGCGGCCGGTCGTGGTGCTACCTGCTCGGCGAGGGAACGACCCCTGAGGGCCGGGAGCGGCTGACGGCGATGGAGCGCACGACGGACGGCTTCGAGCTGGCCGAGGTCGACCTGGAACTGAGGGGTGAGGGCACGATCCTCGGCACCCGTCAAAAGGGCGTCAACGATCTCAAACTGGCTTCGCTTCGCCGCCACCGCAAGTACGTCGTGCTGGCACGCGAAGTGGCGACCGAGATCGTCGGCGCCGACCCCGACCTCTCGGCGCACCCGGGGCTGGCAGAGGAACTGAGGGCAATGGTCGACGATGAGGACCGTGAGTACCTTTTCAAGAACTGACATGCCGGGCGAAGGCTGCCGGGCAGGCTCCGTGCGTAAGCGCACCGGGTTGCAGGCGGCCGCACCGTGAGGGTCATTGCCGGTGACAAGGGCGGCCGCAGGCTCGAGGCCCCGCCAGGCCTGGCCACCCGGCCGACGAGCGACCGGGTCCGCGAGGCGGCTTTCTCGATGTTGGAGAGCCACGGCCTGCTGCTGGGGGCGACCGTCTGGGACCTGTTCGCCGGGAGCGGTGCCCTCGGGATAGAGGCGCTGTCGCGTGGCGCCGCCCGGGCCGTGTTCGTCGACAGCGCCAAGCCGGCCACGGCGGTGGTGCGTGCCAACCTGGCCAAGCTCGGGTACGGCCCCGAGCGGGCCACTGTGGTGTGCGCCGAGGTGCTCAAGTGGGCGCACGGGCTGGACGGGGGCCCACCGCCCGAGGGCGCTGGCCCGTCCTTGGTCCTGGCCGACCCGCCGTACGCGTGGCGGTCCTGGGCCGCCCTCGTGGAGGCCCTCACGCCCCTTGGCCCCGCCCTGCTGACGGAGACAGACGAGGAACCCGAGCTGCCCGATGGCTGGCAGGTGGTGAAGCTCAAGCGGTACGGCAGTACCCTCATTACCTTGGCACGGCCGAACCACGAAAGGGGTGGCAGATGAGGACAGCGCTCTTTCCGGGGTCCTTCGACCCGTTCCACAACGGGCACCTCGAGATCGTCGAGACGGCCAGCCGCCTGTTCCAGCGCATAATCATCGCCCCCGTGCGCAACCCCCAGAAGGCCTCGGCGCTGTTCTCGATCGACGAGCGCAGGTCGATGATCGCCGCCTCGGTCGCCCACCTCGCCAACGTGGAGGTCAGCGGGGTGGGGGGCCCGATGCTGGTGGTCGACCTGGCCGCTTCCGTCGGCGCCGATGTGATCGTGAAGGGCTTGCGGGTGGCGTCGGACGCCGAGTCCGAACTGCAGCAGGCGCAGGTCAACAAGGCCGTCTCCGGATTGGAGACGGTCTTCGTGCCCTGCTCGTCCGGTTACTCGTTCATCGCCTCCAGATGGTTGCGTGACCTGCTCAACTATGGAGGAGCGGGCCGGGTCGGGGCCATGGTCCCCGAGCCGGTCTTCGCCCTCGTGAAGGAGAAGTTCGCGCTATGACCAACCCGGGCGTCCCTCCCTTCGGCGGCGGGGGGGCCCAGCCGAGCACCGACGTGCTGCTCCAGCGGGTGGTCGGGATCATCGGCGGTGCGAGGGCGCTGCCCCTGTCGTCGTCGGTCAAGCTGGACAACAAGGACGAGGTCCTGGACCTGCTCCAGGAGGCCATCGACCGCCTGCCCGACGAGCTGCGCCAGGCCCGCTGGATGCTGAAGGAGCGCGAGGAGTACCTGGCGACGACCCACCGCCAGGCCGAGGAACTGGTCGAGGCTGCCCGCTCGGAGGCTCAGCGCCTGGTGCAGCGCACCGAGATCATGAAGGAGGCTCAGCTCCAGGCTCGGCGCACCGTCGAGGCGGCCCGGGACGAGGCCAGGCAGCTCCGCCTGGAGGCCGAGGACTACGCAGACCAGAAGCTGGCCCAGTTCGAGATCGTGCTCGAGCGCACACTGCGCACGGTTGCTTCCGGCCGTCAGAAGCTCTCGGGTGGCCTGGCCCGCGACGGTGTTGCCACCGGGGGCCTCTTCGAGGGCACTCCCGGCGATGGGGCCGAGGCGGGTGTGGGCGGCGCTGCTCAGGCGGGCGGTGCCGGCCCCGGAGGTCGCGATGAGGGGGTCTTCGACCAGGACACCCTGGGCTGAGCGCCGGCCGATCACGGCGACGGGGCGAGAGGCCAGAATGGTCGGGGTGAGGACCGACCCCTTCGACGTGACCCTGGCCGACCTGCGCGTCCACCGCGGGTCGCGCCACGTGCTCAGGCGGGGTGAGCTGACCGAGGCCCTGGTGGCCGACGTCGACGCCCGCGTCCCGGCCGGGGCGCAAGCGGTGGCCGACGTCGAGCTGGACGCGTTCGGTGGCGGGGTGAGCGTGCACGGCACCGTTTCGTCCCCCTGGGAGGGGGAGTGCAGGCGCTGCCTGAGCAGCATCGACGGCGAGCTGGTGGCTGAGGTGCGCGAGGTGTTCCGCCGAGGTGGCAGCGAGGAGGAGGGCACGTACTCCATGGGCGACGAGCACCTCAACCTGCGCGAGATGGTGCTCGACGCCCTCTTTGCTGCCCTGCCCCTCCTGCCCCTCTGCCGTGAGGACTGCGCCGGGATCTGCCCTAGGTGCGGGGCCGACCGCAACCAAGGCGACTGCGGGTGCGAGGAGGTCGTCATCGACCCCCGCTGGTCGGGCCTGGAGATCCTGCGGGGTGAGGTCGTGAGCTCTCAGCGCCCCTGCGCCGGCGAGGGTACGGGCCAGGAGCCCTGAGCGTCCCGGGCTGCACGGGAGCTGGGCCGTCCCGGTCGGCCGTAAAGGCCGGCCGGTCCTCTTCGCCCCAGCGACGAGGTCTGCCCGGCGCGCTGGTCGGGCCGCTGGGTTAGGCTCCGCAGAGGTTTCGCCCTGACCGTGGGTGGTCACGAGCGTGTAAGATCGCGTCTTCGTGGCCGTACCCAAGAAGAAGACCTCCAAGTCGAAGTCCCGCAGTCGCCGCGCCAGCGCCTGGAAGCTGACCATGCCGGCTCGCAGTGTCTGCCCGCAGTGCCGCCAGGCCAAGGTCCCCCATACCGTCTGCACCAATTGCGGTTGGTACAAGGGTCGCCAGGCTGTCGAAGTCGGTTGATCCGGTGGGCGCAGGCCGCGAAACGAGCGAGGTGGCCGGCGGGCTGCCCGTAGCGGTCGACGCCATGGGCGGGGACAAGGCGCCGGGCGAGATCGTCGACGGCGCGTGCCAAGCGGCGCGCCAGCTGGGGATCCCGGTCCTGCTGGTGGGCGACGGCGACTACCTGGCCCGGTACGCTGACGAGCCCGGCGTCACTGTCCAGGCGGCCAGCGAGTTCGTGGGCATGGACGAGGACCCCGGTCGCGCCGTGCGGGTCAAGCGCGACTCGTCGCTGGTCCGCTGCGCCGAGGCGGTGCGCGAGGGCAGGGCCTGTGCCATGGTCAGCGCAGGCAACACCGGCGCGGCCATGGCCAGCGCCTTGTTGCGCATGGGCAGGTTGAGCGGCGTCGCCAGGCCCGCCATCGCCACGGTGATCCCCGTTCCCGGCTCGACCCCAACCGTGCTGCTGGACTCAGGGGCCAACGTCGACTGCACACCGCAGATGCTGGTGCAGTTCGCCCAGATGGGCCAGGTCCTGGCGGCCGAGCGTTTCGGCATAGTCGAGCCTCGCGTCGGCCTGCTGTCCATAGGTGAGGAGCCGACCAAGGGCAACGCGCTTGTCAAGGAGGTCCACGCTCTGCTGGCAGAGGGGGCAGCCGGGCCTCAGGTGCGCTTCATCGGCAACGTCGAGGGACGCGATGTCATGACCGACCACGTGGACGTGGTGGTCACGGACGGCTTCACGGGCAACGTGGTCCTCAAGACCCTCGAGGGCGCTGTGAAGGCGGTAGTCGGTGGCGTGCTGGCGGCTTTGACGGTTGACGATGCGGTCAAGCAAGCAGCCAAGACGGTGCTGCCCGCTCTCTCACCCCTCGCCCACGACCTCGACCCGGACACCTACGGCGGGGCCGTCCTGCTCGGGGTGAACGGGGTGTGCGTGATAAGCCACGGTTCGTCGGGTGCCCGGGCGGTCGTCAACGCCGTCAAGGTTGCCCATCACGCCAGCGAGGAGCACCTCGTCCGGCGGGTGGAGGAGGTCATAGCCTCCACGCAGGTCGCACCAACCCGGATCTGAGCTCAGGCCCGGCGTACAGGCAGGCGGCAGCGGCGACGGGGTACCGCCACCGGGCTTCGGCGGCCGGCCCCGGCGCGCCTCGCCGGTGGCGCCCCGGGCGACGGATTTTTCGCACATGGGTGGTAACTTGTGGGCCATGTCCTCGGATGCCGGTGTTCAGCGGGGTGGGATGAGCCGCCAGCAGGTGCTCGACATGGTGCGCGGCTCTCTGGCCGACATCCTCGAGGTCTCACCCGACAGCATCGCCGAGGGAGCCTCGTTCGGTGACCTGGGCGCCGACTCCCTCGCTCTCATCGAGCTGGTGGAGTCGATCGAAAAGGACCTCAGTGGACGCTTCGACGGCTTCCGTATCGATGACGAGGACCTCGAAGACATGAAGACGGTGCGCGACGCGGTCGACTACGTGGTCGGCAAGCTCGGGAGCACTCCTTGAGGCTTCGGTGCTCCTAGACGGCCGGACCGCCGGCGGACCGCCGGGGGACGACCAGGCTGCGGGCCACCGTGCGAGGCTCCTCGAGCGGCTCGGCTGGCAGGTTTGCGACCAGGGGCTGTTCCTGCAGGCGCTGGCCCACCGGTCGTGGTGTGCCGAGCACCCCGGTCACGAGCCGAACGAGCGTCTGGAGTTCCTCGGCGACGCAGTGCTCGGCCTGATCGTCACGGACTACTTGTACCGTTCCTACCCGGAGCTGCCCGAGGGTGAGCTCGCCAAGGCCCGGGCGGCCGTGGTCAACTCGGTGTCGCTCGCAGGCACGGCGCGTGAGCTCGAGCTCGGCCGGAGCCTCCTGCTGGGAAAAGGGGAGGATTCCTCGGGTGGGCGCTCCAAGCCGTCGATCCTGGCGGACGCCATGGAGGCCCTGATCGGCGCCCTCTACCTCGACGCCGGGTACGCCACGACCGCCGGTATCGTCCTGGAGCTGCTGGGCGAGCGGCTGCTGGACGCGGCGCGCGGGCCGGGCGACGAGGACTACAAGACCCGTCTGCAGGAGCTGTGCGCCCAGACCTTCGACGAGCTCCCCACATACCGGATAACCGACCGGGGCCCAGACCACGCCAAGGTCTTCGAGGCCGAAGTGGTCGTGGCGGGGATGGTGCGTGGCCGCGGGCAGGGCAGGTCCAAGAAGCAAGCCGAACAGGTCGCAGCCCGCGAGGCGTGGGCTGCCCTGAACGCCGACGAGATGCCCGGGGCCCGGGCGTGTGGACCTGCCGCCGACGCCGGGGGACCACTGGGCGCCGTTCCAGAGGGTGGGGACCGGAGCGATGTCGGGGCTGTGGGCATGCCAGCCGGGGAGCAGCCCTGAGGCCGACTGCCGGTGGGCCGTCGCCCAAGCGGGGTGGCGCCCACCGCCGGCCGGGCTGACGTGCCTGAGCTGCCGGAGGTTGAGACCGTCCGGCGTGACATCGAGTCGGTGTACGTCGGCGACAGGCTGCAAAGCGTGGAGGTCAGCGGGCCAAGGACGGTCCGACGCCATCCGGCGCCGCTTTTGCGCCAGCTGGAGGGCCTCGAGCTCACGGGGACGGCGAGGTGGGGCAAGTACATGATGCTGGACTGGTCGGGCGGGCGCCGCCTGGTGGTCCACCTGCGCATGAGCGGGCAGCTCCGCTACGCCGGCGAGGGTTCGGAGCTCGTCTCTCATACTCACGCCGTACTCCGCTTTGCCCGGACGGGGGAGCTGCGCTTCGTTGACCCCCGGACTTTCGGTGAGCTCTTCCTCCCGGCCGCGCCGGGCCCTGCGGCGCTCGAGGGAGCAGCGGACGCCGAGCTGGCCCACATGGGCCCCGACGCCTTGGAGGTAGGAGCCGCCTATCTGGCTGCACGCTTCGCCGGTCGGAGAGCGCCGGTCAAGGCGCTGCTGACGGACCAGAGGCTGGTGGCCGGTATCGGCAACATCTACGCTGACGAGATCTGCTTCGCCGCCAGGGTGCGGCCCGACCGCCCAGGGGGGGACGTGAGCCGGGCTCAGGTGGGGCGCCTGGCCGCCAGTACCCTCGACGTCCTGGGCCGCGCCATCGAAGCCCGGGGCTCGACCCTGGCGGACCGCCAGTACTGCGACCTGTTCGGCCGCCCCGGCTCTTTCCAGTCCCAGCACTCGGTCTACGGCCGCGCCGGGGCCCCTTGCACCGCTTGCGGCCGGCCCGTCGGGCGGGTGAGCCTCGGGGCCCGCAGGGCCTATCTCTGCGCCCGGTGCCAGCGCTAGTGCTGCCTCCAGGAACCTGCGGTCTCCACGCAGAGCACGAGAAGCCTTGCTGGGACCTGTAGAAGTTGTAGCTGCAGAAGCTGCGGTGCCAAAGAAGCCAGAGGCTGCCTGTCGTGGCCTAAGTTGCCCGTCATGTGCCGCAACATCACCGTGCTGCGCGGGTTGGAGCCGCCGGCCACCTCGGAGGAGATCGGGGCTGCGGCCCTCCAGTACGTGCGCAAGGTGAGCGGGTGCCCGCGCCCTCCGTCCGGATCCGAGGACGTGTTCGCCTCCGCTGTGGCGGCTGTCGCCGATGCGACGTCCCGGTTGCTGGGCCAGCTACCGGCGCGGCGCAACCCGCCCCCGGTCGTCCCCCCCGGCCGTCGGCGGTCGCAGCCGGGGTAGGCCTGCACACCGCTGGGTGTGCGCCGGGCCTCGTTGAACTAGGTTCTGGTTCGCGTGCTGTTTGACTTGATCGTTTTCGACGGTGTGGACGAGCTGGACGTCATCGGTCCGCTCGAGGTGCTGCGCCGCGCCGAGGCGCTCGGCGCATCCTGCCGCACCCGGTTGTGCGGTAGCGCCCCCGGGCAGGCTGTCATCGGTGCTTTCGGTGTCAGGTTCGAGCCGGACCACGTGTTCGTCCCGGGCCAGGCGGACGTGGTGGTGGTACCAGGCGGTGGCTGGGTGGCGCGGGCCGACAGCGGGGCCTGGGCCGAGGTCAAGCGGGGCCGCTGGCTGACGCTGCTCGCCGAGGCATCGGCGTCAGGGGCGGTGATGGCCGGAGTGTGCACCGGCGCCCTGTTGCTCGCCCACGCCGGAGTGATCGGCGGCCGCCGGGCCACCACCCACCACGATGCCCAGGCTGACCTCGCGGCCCTGGGGGCGGCTGTAGTGGGCCAGCGAGTCGTGGACGAGGGCCAGCTGGTCACGAGCGGGGGGGTCACCAGCGGTATAGACCTCGCCTTGTGGCTCGTCCACCGGTTCTTCGGCGGCGGGCTGGCCGGCGTCGTGGCCGAGGGCCTCGAGTACCCGTGGTTGGCTCCGCTCAGCCAGGAGACCACAGCCTGATTGCCTGTGGCCGCCGGTTCGGGCTGCGTTGGTGGCGCACGGTCGGAGGCTTGCGGGACCGGGGCCGCCGCGCCCGGGGGCCTGTGGCCGCTAGCTTTGGC
>JAKACE010000083.1 GCA_021821705.1 Actinomycetes bacterium
GCTGTTCGGCCTGGACTGCACGGTGTACATGGGCGAGGTGGACATGGCGCGCCAGGAGCTCAACGTGTTCCGCATGCGCCTGCTCGGCGCCGAGGTGCGGGCCGTGACATCGGGCAGCAGGACGTTGAAGGACGCCGTAAACGAGGCACTGCGCGACTGGGTGGCGACGGTGGAGGAGACGCACTACTGCCTCGGCTCGGTCATGGGGCCCCATCCGTTCCCCTGGATGGTGCGCGAGTTCCAGCGTGTCATCGGCGAGGAGGCACGCCGCCAGTGCCTGGAGATCCTTGGTCAGGACCCGGACTACGTGGTGGCCTGCGCCGGCGGGGGCTCGAACGCGGCGGGCACCTTCGCCGGCTTCGTCGGCACGGCGGCGCAACTGGTCGGGGTCGAGGCCGCCGGGGGTGCCGCCCTTGGGCCCGGAGGTGTGCCGGGGGTGCTGCACGGCATGCGCTCGTACCTCCTCCAAGACGAGTTCGGTCAGGTCCTGGAGGCCGATTCCATATCGGCCGGACTGGACTACCCGGGCATAGGCCCCGAGCACGCCCACCTGGCCGAGACGGGGCGGGCGCGCTACTTCTCGGCCGGGGACGAAGAGGTCCTCGACGCCCTGCAGTTGTTGGCCCGCACCGAGGGCATCATCCCGGCGCTCGAACCCGCTCATGCTCTGGCCTGGTTGGTCAGGGCCGCCCGCTGCGGCGAGGTGCCTGCCGGATCCACGGTCCTTCTGACAATGTCGGGGCGTGGGGACAAGGACGCCGAGCAGGTTATGAAGATACTGGGAGGTCGGGCGTGAGCGGGGCTCCGGCAGCGGGCCGGACGGCGACGACCGCCAGGGGGGTGGCACTGGAGGAGCACCTGCGCCGGGCTTCGGCAGGCGGCCGCAAGTTGCTCGTGCCCTACGTGACAGGCGGACTGCGTGACGACTGGACAGAGCTGCTGGCGGCCATGGTGGCCGCAGGTGCCGACGCCGTGGAGGTCGGCCTGCCGTTCTCGGACCCCATGATGGACGGCCCGACCATCCAGGAGGCGTCGACGGTGGCGCTCGGCCGGGGCACCACTCCGTCCTCGGTCGCAGCCGAGCTGCGTGCTACCGACGTGGGCGTGCCGCTGGTGGTGATGACGTACGCCAACCTGGTGCTGAGAGCGGGCACCAGGCGCTTCGCCAGCGAGATGGCAGCCGCCGGGGTGAGGGGGGCCATCGTGCCGGACCTGCCGCTCGAAGAGTCGGCTGAGTGGGAGGCCGACGCCGCCGCCGAGGGGGTGGAGACGGTGCTGCTCGCTGCCCCGGTCACTCCCGACGACCGTCTGGCGCGCCTTTGCGCACGCTCGCACGGGTTCGTCTATGGCGTCAACCTGATGGGTGTCACCGGTGAGCGCCACGATCTGGCGGCGAGCTCGGCTGTCCTAGCCGGCCGGCTCAAGGCCCACACCGACAAGCCGGTCATCATGGGCTTCGGGATTTCGGCTCCCGAGCAGGCTGTCGCCGCCGCCCATCCGGCCGATGGCGTGGTGGTGGCCTCCGCCCTCATGCGTATGGCCCTGGACGGTGCCAGCCCCGAGCAGGTCGGCCGGCGGGTGGGTGAGTTCAGGGCGGCTCTGGACGCCTGAGGCGCCCACCGTCCGTCACGCCCGGCTCGTAGGGGGAGACCCGGGGCGGATCTTCCCCCAGCTGCGGACTGGCTGGGGAACGACCCGGGGAAGATAGCGGGGAAGCCGCTCGCGCAGTTGACGGGCATGACAACCCTTCACCCGATGAGCGGCCTCCTCGACGGCCTGAGCGGGGAATGGCAGGCCCTCTTGCGGGCTCCAGGTGCGGCGGCCGAGGCGGCCAGGCTCGCCGAGCTGGAGCCGGCGCTCGCCCGGGGCGGGATGGCCGGGGCCGTGGCCGCCTTGACCTGGTGCTCCTACCGTCCTGTGGGCGACGGCGGCCAGGTCCTCTCCGCTCTGCTGCGCCAAGCCGCCTCCCCGCTCGCCGCCAGAGCGCTGCTGCAGGCCCTGCTGCCGAGGCTGGCCGTTGAGAACGTCTACACCCCCACCTACGGGCACCAGCTCGACGAGCACTGGCAGTCTCCTACCGACACCGCCGCAGATCTTGTGGCTGAGTGCTTCGCCGCCATCAAGCGCCACGCCGGTGAGGACCGCCACGACGTCGACCGCCTGCTGGTCGGGCAGGCCGCCAGGCGCTTGCGCACGGCGCGACAGGCGCGCCGCCGCCAGCTCGCCCGCACGACGGCCCTGGGCCCCTCTCACGCCTCACGGGCGGCCAGGGGCCTGCACGACGCCCGCACGACAGCGGAGCGGGTGGCTCAGGTGCTCGTGGAGGCGGTGCAAGGAGGCCGGATCGCCCCCGCTCAGGCCAGCCTCGTGTACGCCGCCAGGGTCAAAGGGGTACCCGCCAGCGAAGTCGGGCGCTGCCACGGGATGGCGCCCCGGGCGATCTACTACGCCCTGGAGCGCGCCGAGCAGCGCCTGGTCGGGAGCCTGGCGTGAGGGCGGCACGGCACCGGCGGCAGGCCCTGGAGGGCAGGTGGGCTCCCTCGGGGCTTGTCGGGCCGGTCCGTCCCGGAGCCGCCGCGGCCGGTGGCCCGCTGGGAGCCGTGCGGGCCCGTCCGGGGGCGGTGGAGCTCGGTTTGGTGGCCGGCGTGGCGCTGCTGGCGGACCTGGTACTGGCGGCCACGCTGCCTGGCGTCGTGGTGGGGCGGCGCTGGGAGTGGCCACCGGCCTCGGACCTGCTGGCATCGGCCGTAGGGCCGTTGCTCGACCCCTCGCGTCCCTGCGCCGCCTGGCCCGCCGGGCAGCGGGCCCAGCTGGCGGGCCCTGTTGCGTACTGGGTGTGCCTCGGCTCGGTGCTCATCGGTGAGGCGGTGGTTGCCGGCGCCTGCGCCTGGCGCCTGCTGGCTCCAGGGCGCCGAGGGGCCGCCGCGGTGCGGTTCCCGGGGGCGCCGAGGGGGCCTCGCGCTCGTATTGCCGCGTCCGGAGGGGGAGATGGTGCCAGGCGGCCGGGCGGGCTCGCCATGGGGGCCGGGAGGCGGCGCCTATGGGTGCTCTACGGCCTGGGCCAGAGGGGCCCGGCTGACCGGCGCAACCGTCATGGCTTCGCCGGCCTCGGCCAGCTGCGTGCAGAGGCGTCCCTGGGGGCGGCTCGGAGACGGGCCACGCAGACCCGGCCGTCCCTGGCCCGTTCCTCGCCGGCCCGCAAGCTCGCCGGCGAAGACGTCGGTTACCCGCTGGGCCGGGTGGAGGGCACTGGGATGCAGTTGGTGGCCCACTGGGAAGCCTCGTTGCGCCTGGTGGCGCCCCCCGGGGAGGGCAAGACCTTCCGTGCCCTGGCCCCGGTGCTGCGCCAGCACCCCGGCCCGGCATTGGCCACCTCGACCAAGGCCGACCTCTACGAGCTCACGGCGGCGGCCCGGGAGCGCCGGGGCCCCGTAGTGGCGCTGGACCCGGACCGGCTGGTACCAGCGGCGCCGCCCGTGCGATGGTCGCCGGTAGCAGGCTGCGAGCGCAGCGAGGTGGCGGAGCGGCGGGCGGCCGCTCTGGTGGCGGCGACGGGGGATGACGGGGACGTGCAAAACGGCGGCTTCTTCCGCGACTCCGCCCGGGACCTGCTCAAGGCCTACCTCCACGCCGCCAGCCTGGAGGGCTTCGACATGCGCACCGTGCTCGAGTGGTCGCGCCGGCCGGACGACCCGACACCCTCGGAGGTGCTGGCGTCCTCGCCGTTCGCCGCCCCGGGTTGGGCCGACCTGGTGGAGCTGCACACCGGCGGTGCGGCGGAGACGACCTCGGGTGTGCTGCGTTACGTGGGTCGGGCCCTCGCCTGCTTCAGCCACCGGGCCGTTGTCGATGCCTGCTGCCCTGCCCCCGGTGAGGAGACCGAGGTCGCCGAGCTGCTGCGTGCCAACGGGACCGTGTTCCTGCTCGGCAAGGGCTCACGGCTGGCGGCGGTGGCACCGCTCGTGACCGCGTTCGCAGACGAGGTGTTCGACTGCGCCGAGCGCCTGGCCGCGGCCATGCCCGGGCGCCGGCTCGACCCACCACTGCTCGGCCTGCTCGACGAGGCCCCGAGCATCGCCCCGCTCCCGTCCCTACCGGAACTGCTGGCAGACGGACGCGGGCGAGGCATCGTCGTCGTCTATGCCATGCAGTCCTTCTCGCAGGCCGTGACCCGCTGGGGGGCGAGCAGGGCCGAGACGATGGCCAACGCCACGTCCATCACGGTCGTGCTAGGTGGGTTGACATCCGCATCGGACCTGGGCGAGCTGGAGCGCCTCTGCGGCCAGCGTCGGGTGCGCAGGGTCGCCGTCCAGCAGGGCAGTCGGGGCCGCAACGGTTCGCCCGGCTCGACCACCCTCAGTTGGGAGAGCGAGCCCGTACTGCGGGCGGACCAGCTGCGCACCCTGCCGTCCGGGGTCGGGCTCGTGCTGTGGGGCCGTTTGCCCCCGGTCCTGGCCCGCCTGCCCCTTCTCTCGGAGACGCCGGAGTGGCCCGTGATCAGGGAAGAAGAGCGGGCCACCAGGCTGGCCAATGACATGGCGCGCTGCTCAGGGGCGCCCATCGGACCGAAGTACTCGAAAGGACACTCACGGTGAAAAGCTGCCCTCCCTACCGGCCCCTTCGCGGCTCGCAGCCGCCCCACTTCGTCGACCGCGCCGAAGCCGGTCAAATCGACGGCCAGGGTGTCCTGGCGTCTGTCGTGGCTGCCCTCGCAAACGGTCCCGCGGACCCCCGCACTCACCGGCTGCTCGTCGGCGGCCCGGCCCTGGGCAAGACGGCATTGCTGCGCTCGGCCGCAGCCGAGGCGCGTCGCCGTCTCGGGTGGGCGGTGGTGTTCCATAGCTGCAGGGCCAAACAACGGGCCTTGGGCACGGTGGTGGCCGAGGCAATGGCCTCGATGGCTCGGCAATGGCCCCAGTACCAGGCGCTGATGGGCGAGGCCGTACTGCACCCCAGGCTCGGCGGCATGGCCAGGGGTGCCAGGCTGGCCCACCCGGCCGGCCGGGGCGTCGTGGCCGTCCCCGGGGCCGTGGAGGGGCTGGCCGAAGCCAGTTGGGCCGAGCTGCGCATGGCCCTTCACCTGGCCGGCCGCTTCGCGTCGAGCATCGGGCGCGGCCTGCTCGTTGTCGCCGACGACGTCGACGCTCTCATACCTGGTGAGGCCGAGGCATTCGGGTGGCTCTCGCGCAGCCTGGCCGGCGAAGGCCTGCCGGTGTCGCTGCTGCTGAGCTGTAAGCCCCCACTCGCCGAGCATGTCGCCCGTTCGGGCAACTACGGCGCCACCCTGTGGGTGAGCCGGCTCGGGCCCATGGGTTTCGACGACGTTGCCGAGGCGCTGGCCGTGCCGGCGGCGGAGCGTGGTGTCGTCTTCGCCCCCGAGGCGCTCGAACTGGCTCATCGCTCCAGCTGCGGTGAGCCGCTCGAAGTCCAGCGGCTGGGCTTCGGTGCGTGGTCGACGGCCGCCGGCCCTCACCTCATAACTGTCGAGGACGTGGCCAGCACCGCCGGGGCGCGTGCCGGCAACGGCATGGCCGTCGCGTGCTGATGCCGTCGGCGCCTCCTCGCTCGGGCGGTTCGTTACTGTGTTGGGCGTGCACAACAGCTACGTCGACCGCATCGGCGCGGCCACCGAGAGGTTGCTCGCCACCGTCAGAGGGCTCGACGACGTGGCCATCAGCGCCCCGAGCTTGCTGCCGGGCTGGGACCGCGCCATGGTCGTGACCCACCTGGCTGCCAACGCCGACGGGGTGCGAAGGGCCGTGGAGGCGGCTTCGAGGGGTGTAGTGGGAGACGTCTACCCCGGGGGGCGCGCCGCCCGTGACGCGGAGATCGAGGCGGGCCGTGGCGCCCGAGCCGAGCAGGCCGAGCAGGCTCTCGAAGCCGCCTGCCAGCGCCTGGCCGAGGCCCTCGGTTCGGCTCCGGACAGCACCTGGCTGGCTCCGGCCAACAGCCCGCGGGGCGAGGTTCAGGTGGGCCCGGGGCTGGTGGTGGCCAGGCTGCGAGAAGTCGAAGTGCACCACGTGGATCTCGGGTGCGGGTACGGTCCCCGAGACTGGCCCTTCGGTTGGGTCATGGAGGAGATGGACCGGGCAATGCTCGACCTCCCGGCCAGGCTCCCGCCGGATATCGCCATCGTGATCACGGCCACGGATGCCGAGCAGCACTGGGTCGCCGGTAGCGGTGAGGCCATGGAGGTGTCTGGCCCGCTGTGTGACATTTTCGCATGGGTCACCGGGCGTGCCACCATGGTGGCCGGCAGGGAGGCTCCGGTCCTCGCACCCTGGCGCTGACGTCGCGACGGCGCCGAGCGGCGCCCGGGGGCTCGTCGTTGTAGCAGTTCGGTCTGCAGTTGTTGCTGTTGCTTCTGTAGTTGTTGGGCAGCTGTTCAGTTCCTTGTTGTTCCTGCGACAGACGGAAGGGGAGCCGGGGGCCGCATGGTACGGGCACGGGATAGAGGGCCGGTCTGGCCCGGCCAGTCGTCGGACGCCGGTAGGGGTGACAGGCATCCCTACTGGGACAGGCCGCGACGAGGTAGGCGCACCGCACTGGTCGCCGGGGTCAGCGCCGGGGTGGTCGTAGTGGCCGGGGCGGTGGTCACGATCGCCGTCTCGGGAGGGGCTGTGCATCCGAGCCATGCGGCCCTGCGCAGTGGCAGGTCGTCGACGGTAGTGCCCCGGGGGCCTGCCTCCACCCGTAGCGTCACCACGTCGGCGGCCACGACGGTGCCTGTCTCGACGGCACGGACGTCGGCATCCCCCTCGTCGGGACCTACTTCCACTGTCCCCACCGGCCGGGGAGCACTGCCGGGGCCGGGCAGCTCGATCGCACCCTCCGTGACAGCCGGGACGGCTGTTCCCTGGTCGCCTACCTCTCCCGACACCCTGGTGGGTGCGAGTGGCAACCCAGCCGATTGGCCTGCCGCCCGGCCCGAACCCCCCTCCCTGGCCGGAGCATACAGCAGCAACATGATGACGGTCTTCCTGACGCTGGTGCGCTACCAGGACTGGGTGTGGTCCCACCCTGACCCGTCTCTGGTGAGGAACTACATGATGCCAGGCACTGCCGCCTACCGAAATGAGGAGGCCTCCATTAGCACCTTCGCGCGGCGGTCGTTGCATGCTGACCCTTCGCCGACCGAGATCGACTGGCTGGCAATTACTGGTCGCCCGCGGCGGATGCTAGGTAAGACACTGGGCGGACATCCCGCATACACGCCGTGCGCTGTCACGGCGGTAATTAATCAGAGAGTCGGTACATTATTGAGCCCAGAGGGAAAGCCTGAGCTCCGCTCACCGGGAGGAGGGCGCGCAGCATTTTCTGAGGTGCTTGACCAGGGCCTCGACGGTCGGTGGAGGATCGCTGGTATCGTGAGGCTGCATCCAGCGCACGGCCTAGGGTCTTTAGCAGGATGAGCACCTTTATCAGCCCACGGCTGCGAGGTGTAC
>JAKACE010000084.1:0-3142 GCA_021821705.1 Actinomycetes bacterium
ACGCTGTTCGCCGCCAGCGTGGTGGCAGTCGTGCCGATCGCCATCCTCGTCCTGGTGTTCCGCAAGGCGGTCGTTTCCGGCCTGACCTCGGGGGCAGTCAAGGGCTGAGGCCCTCGACGGGACGTCTCAGGCTCCCCCCGTCCCCCCTCGGGGAGCCTGGGACCGCACACCGGCGGGGGCCCGGCGACCGGGCTCAGCATTCCATGGCGCCTGGCTTTCCCACGTACCACTGCGAGGCCACCTCGAACCCGGCAGCGCCCAGATCGGCCTCGCGGCCGCGGCCCGGGTGCTGGGGCACCACCACCAGCACGGTTCCCGAACGCGAGGCCCGGGCCTCGATGGTGCCCAAGGGGACCGAAGGCCCGAGGTACCTGACGAACATCACAGGGCCGCCCGGGTCGTAGACGGGTGGCGGCGGTCCGATGAGGGCGCGAAAACCATCTTCGTCGACGGCGCCCGTCTCGGCCGGTCCGGCAGGCTCCACCGCTTTGACCCACCACTGCTCGCTCACCCGCAGGCCGGACTCGACGAGCATCTCGTTCTTGAGCGAGTCCTTCTTGGCACTTGAGACCCGGGTGTTGGTAGCACCGCGCGCTTGCATGCCTTCCCATCCCGCTCTCAGCAAGTCGGCGCCTTCGCTGCGCCAGTACCCCTCGTCTTCGACCATGAAGTCGTCGACGAAACAGTCGTTTCCCCGCAGCTGGGCCACCACCAGGGCGTGCTCGGTTCGCAGCGCTACGACGTCGTCCCGGCTGACCTGCTGCCTCAGAAAGCCGGCCTGCTGCGCCACGACCCCCTCGGACGGCCGCCAGAACACCGGCGAGAAGGTCGCGTACGACTCCCGGCGGAGCTGCAGCAGCTGCGCCGCCCAGTCGCAGTCAGAACTCACCATCTGTACGACCCTCGGCCGTGCCACTGCCCCAGTCTCCCGCCCCTGGCACCCTTCGACAAGATGACGGCCGTCACCCCCACAAGGGGTGCTGCCCCGGGCTCGCGACGCACGCCGCGCGCGGCTCAGGCCCCCACACCCGCCATTTCCGCCCTGGTCACCGGTTGGGTGCCGGCACCGTCGGCTACGACGAAGTCACGCTCGCGGACCAGGACCATCGAGCAGGCAGCGGCCACGAACGCCACCACCGCGCCGATGAGGAGTATGAGGTCCAACCCGCTGACGAAGGCCGAGCGGGTAGCCAGGGCGGCCAGGCCCCGGTAAGGGGCCGGCACAGCTGCCAGCGCCTTCCCGGCGTCGCCCCCCCCGACGGCATGGGCGAGGGCGGCGGCATGTGGCTCTAGAGGCGTCCCGCGCAACTTGGTGCGGACGACCCCGCGCAGGCTGCTGGCGAAGATCGTCCCCAGCGCGGCCACACCTGTGGCGATCCCTACCTGGCGCAGCGTACTGCAGATACCGGACGCCATGCCGGCCCGGGACGGGTGGACCACGCCCACGGCCGTGGACACGAGGGGCACGTTGACCAAGCCGGCGCCTACGCCCGAGACGACCAGGCCGGCCAGCAGGTGCGTCCACGCCGAGTGCACGCTGGTGCCGGTCATGAGCAACAGCCCGGCCCCTACGACGGCAAAGCCCGGCCCTATCAGCCACTTACGGGGCACGTGGCTGGTGAGGCGGCCGGCGATGGCAGCCACCACGAAGGTGGCCATGCTCAAGGGCAGGAAGCGCACGCCGGCGCCGAAGGCCGAGTAGCCCAACACGTCCTGCAGGTATATGACCAGGTAGGTCAGCAGGGAGAACAGCGACGCCGAGATGGCGAAGGCCGCCACCAAGCCGCCGTTGAACGTCGGCACCCGCAGCAACTCGAGGTCGAGCATGGGGTGGCTCTGGCGAGCCTCGACGAGAGCGAAGGCGGCCAGAAGCAGAGCGCTGGCCACCAGCGGCACCAGCACCGGTCCGGAAGTCCAGCCGTTGGAGGTGCTCTCGATTAGCCCGTACACCAGCGCCCCGAGGCACAAGCTGAAGGTCACGAAACCGGCGAAATCCGGCCTTGCCGCCCGGGGGTCACGAGACTCGGGCGCACGCGCCAGCGTCACCAGGAGCGTGAGGCCACCGATGGGGAGGTTGACGAAGAAGATCCAGCGCCATGAAAGGCCGCTCGTGATGGCCCCGCCCAGTACCGGGCCCACCGCCACCGCAGCCCCGGTGACGGCACCGTAGACGCCGAAGGCCACCCCCCTGTCTCGGCCGCGGAAGGCCTCGGCCAGGAGCGCGAGGGACGTGGCGAACATGATCGCCCCGCCGACGCCCTGCGCCGCCCGGGCCACGATGAGGAACACCGGCCCGCTCGACAGCCCGCAGAAGAGGGATGCGATCGTGAAACCACCCACCCCGATGGTGAACAGCAGGCGCCGGCCGAAGCGGTCGGCCACCGACCCGGCCGTTAGCAGGAACGCAGCCAGGGTCAGGGCATAGGCGCTTATGACCCATTGAAGGTCGGACAGCGAGGCGCCGAAGCCGTGCTCGATGGCAGGAAGGGCGACGTTGACGATGGTGATGTCGAGCAGGAGCATGAAGACTCCGGTGCACACCGCCACGAGCACCCACCATTTCTGGGCCATCTAACCTCCGGGCTTGGCTGGGACCACTGCCACGCCAACCTACTGCCGGGCACCGACGCTACGGACCGGCAGTTGGCCGTGCGCCGAGGCGGCCGTGCGCCGAGGCGGCTGGCCTCGGGGATAGCCTCGCAGCGGTGCCCGAAGAACCCCGACAGTCCCGGCCTCTGGCCCAGCAGGCCCGCCAGCGGGTGGTGGCAAACAGGCGCATGGTCGCCGTCGTGGCGGTGGCGGCAGCCGCCATCGGCGTGCTGATGGCCACGGGCACGGGCAGCGGCCCCCACGCTCTCATCTGCTCCGGCCAATGCAAGGCGCCCTACGAGTTGCAGGTCTTCTTCAAGCCTGCCACCAGCGCCGCCACCGCTGCCACGGAGGCGGCCAGGTGCCGGACGCGGCCCGAGGTACAGCGGGTCGGCACGCCGAGGACGGGCGTCGCCAGCCTCGTTATCGTGCCGGTCTATACCCGAGACATTGGCAAGGGCCCGAGGACCGACGGGTTACTGGCCTGCCTGGCGCGCCAGCCGAGGGTGCTGGCAACGGGCTGGCCCAAATGAGCCCGGCGCGGCACGGGGAC
>JAKACE010000084.1:3152-7437 GCA_021821705.1 Actinomycetes bacterium
ACCGTCCGTCCGGCCAGGAGGGCCCGGGGTGGACCGCTTCCCTAACCGGCCGCGAGGCTGCGCGCCCGCACCTGCTCGTGACCGGAGGGAGGATTGCCGTCCGCCCGCGCCCCCGACTCGGCAGAGAGCTCCTCGAGCCCGCGCCCGGCTGCTTCTGGCAACAGCAGGGTGACCAGCAGGCCCGCCACCGCGAATGCGGTGGCGATCGCCAACATCCCCCGCAGGCCTATGCCTCGCTGCAGCGTCGGGACCAGGAACACCCCGACGAAGGCGCCCAACTTGCCGATGCCGGCGGCGATGCCGTGGCCGGTGGTCCTGGCCGAGACCGGGAAGACCTCGGAGGGCAGCACGAAGGTCGTGGTGTTGGGCCCGAACTCCACGAAGAAATAGCTGACCCCGAAGACCGCAACGAAGGCCCCGATGCTGCTCGTGAGGGCGGGCACGGCGGCCAGGAGGCAGAAGGCCACCGCCATGGCGGCGAAGCCGATCAACTGGAGGCGGCGGTGGCCGATGCGGTCCATCCTCGACACTGCGAGGGCGTAGCCCGGCACAGCGAAGACCACGAACATGGCGAGCGAAAGGACCAGCTTGGCGGCGGTACCAGCCCCCGGGTCGACCCCCTTCAGGATGGCCGGGAGGGAGAGCGTGTTGCCGTAGTAGGCGTAGTCGAAGAGGAACCAGCTGCCGGCGGTCCCGACGAGCAGGGTAAGCAGGCGACGGTTGCGTACCAGGTCTTTCAGCCCTAGGCGTGCCCGGCCAGGCCCACCGGTGCCGCCCACAGCCACAGCTTCCCGCCGGCGGTCGCCCTTGGCCCGGTCGCCCGGGAAGGCCACGATGTTTGCGCCCACCACACCCTCGGAGAACTGGGCCAGCTCGGCCACCGCCTTGTCGTGCTGGCCGAGCACGTCGGCCTGGAAGCGCGGGGACTCCGGCATGCGGGACCTGAGGTACACCACACCGGCAGCCGGGACCGCCCCGAGAGCGAGCAGCAGGCGCCAGGTGACCTGGTTGCCCACGCCCGACTCGACAAGGCCGAGAGCGACCAGGGGCCCGACGATGAGGCCCAGGGCCTGCATCGAGAAGACCATGCCGACCAGGCGGCCACGGTCGGCGCGGTTGGAGTACTCGCTCATGAGCACGGCCGAGACGGGGTAGTCACCGCCTATGCCCAGGCCCAGTACAAACCGGGCGACGACCAGGAAGACGAAGTTCGGGGCAGCGGCGGAGGCCAGCGCTCCCAGGATCATGATGGCCGCCACCAGTACGTAGACCTTTTTCCGGCCGATGATGTCCGCCAAGCGGCCCAGGACGACGGCGCCGAAGAAGGCGCCGAGTATCGCAGCGCCCGATACCCAGCTCATCTGCGTCGTCGACAGGTCCCACTGGGTCGCCACCAGCGAGGCGACGGTGCCGATGACGAAAAGGTCGTATGCGTCGGTGAAGAAGCCGACGCCTGAGATCAGTACCGCCCTGTGGTGGAACCGGCTGACCGGGGCGCTGTCGAGCGCCTCGGCCAGGGCAAGGTTGGCATCGGCCGGCGTCCGCAGGTCACTGCGTGCGGCTTGCATGGCTGGCTACCCCTCCTCGGCCCACGGCGGCCGCCCTGGCCGCCGCCCTCGCGGTTCGGCCGCCGCCTCCGCTGAGCGGTACCGGGGCCCGGGCACACCCTCAGTCTCCCCACGCCAAGTGAACGTGGCTCGACCTCGAAGTGTACGAACGGTGAACTGCGGATGAACAGCTGGCGAATAACCCGCGCTCAAAGCCTCTCGCCCCAGCCCACCACCGGGTAGAACCGTAGGGCATGGGGACCGCCGACGACCTGGGGACGCCTGTCGACAGGCAGGTCGCCCAGGTCTTCTACCTGGTGGCCGAGGCGCTGGCGGGCGCAACGGACGCCCTTTTGGGGGCGGAGATGGCCGAAGCCAGCCGCATCGTCGAGGCCGACCAGTCGGTGGACGACCTGACCCGGGACCTCAGCGACCGCATCTGGGAGGAGTTCGAGCGCCTGGCGCCCGCCAACGCCGAGCTGCGCCGGCTCGTCAGCCTCCTTCTCATATTGCCGGAGCTGGAGCGCAGCGCCGACCTGGCCGAGCACATAGCCCAGCGGGCGGTGGCCAACCTCGGCCCCAGCATGTCCCCCGTCAGCCGGGGCATCGTCCAGCGCATGTCGGAGGTGGCGCTCGAGATGTGGCGGGAGACAGCCGGGAGCTACCTGCGCCTGGCAGCCGTCGGTGCGGCGCTCGACGAGGCGGATGAGGAGCTCGACATACTCCACGAGAGGCTCACGGAGGAGGTGGCGACCTCGGCCATGCCCGCCTCGATAGGCGCTCAGGTCACCCTGCTCGGTCGCTTCTACGAGCGCCTTGGTGACCATGCGGTCAACCTGGCCAGGCGCATCGAGGCCCTGACCGGCCGGGGCGAGGCCCCGGCGTGAGGCCCGACCGCCCAGGCGGGCATACCGGCTCGAGCTGGACCGGTCATGGCGCCGTTCACGGTGAGCCGGGCACGCTGGGACCGAGGGACGAGTAGTCGGCCCTGGTGAGCGGGCCGGTGGTCAGGCTACCGTTCGCCTTTGGCACCTGGGCCGTCTGGCCGCCGACATAAAGGCGCGCCCCCCTCACCCCGGCGAAGGCGGTGACGGTGTAGACGATCTGGGCTGCGGCCATGACCTGGTCCTGCCCGCCGAGACTGGCGAAGGACGTGGGCAGGAACACCGGCACGACCCCCCGCCGGACCAGCCCCGCTCCGAGCGGTCCCACGGACGATGCCGGGCTGACAAGCCCGCGGTCGGACTCGACCAGTGTCGGGCCGGCCGCCAGCTCGTCCAGCGCCGCCCCGACGGTGGCCGGGTAGGCGACGCTGCGCTGGACGGCGACCAGGCGCTCGCTACGGCCCTGGAGGTAGACCGTGACCCGCACGCTGTCGACCCCCGGGAGGCTGGTGGGGGTGGCCCGGTGCGAAGGCGACAGCAGGCCGTAGGGCACGTGCCTGGCGTCGAGCGCCTGAGGCGCGCTCTGAGGGCCGAGGTCGCAACCGCCCAGGGCGGCGGCAACGAGCAGGGCCAGTGCGGCCAAGAGCCTCCCTGGTGGGCGCCGTGCGCCCAGTCCTGCGTCGGCTGCCCGGACCGGCCTCACTTCTCGGGCCTCCCCGCCCCGCCCGTCTGCGCCCTGCCCGTCTCTGCCCTGTCCGTCTGCGCCCTGCCCGTCTCTGCCCTGCCCGTCTGCGCCCTGCCCGTCTCCGCACCGCCCTTCTCCTGGCCCGGCCCGTCTCCTCGCCCGGCGGTCTGCTCACCTGGCGGCCTGCTCACCTGGCGTCGCCGGCGGGGCCCGCCGCTCGCGGCACCGCGCTGGCCAGCCCGGCCCCTGCCTGCGGCCGCACCCGCCGGCCCGGGGGCAGCAGGGCGTGCGGGCGCAGCGGGCACAACGGGGAGGGTCACGACGAAGCGGGCGCCTCCCCCGGGCCGCTCCGTTACTTCGACGTCCCCACCTTGGGCCCGGACGTGCTCGAGAACCAGGGCCAAGCCCAGACCGGTACCGCCCGTGCCTCCCCGGCGCCCGGCTGCGCCGCCACGGTAGAACCTCTCGAAGATGGCCTCCCGCTCGTCCGGGGTGACACCTGGCCCGGCGTCGTCCACCAGGATCTGCGCCGTCCGGCCCTCACTACGCACAGCCACTGCCACGGCCCCGCCGGCATGGGCGTTCGCGTTGTCGAGCAGGTTGACGAGCACCCTCTGCAACCGGCGACGGTCAGCCAGCACCCACAGGCCGTCAGCGCCCGGGGGCACCACCACCGGGACCGCACCGGCGGTGTAGGCGGCGACCGTGTTCGCCACCAGCTCCTTCAGGTCCAGCTCCTCCAGGTCCAGGCCGGCGGCACCGGCGTCCGAGCGCGAGATTTCGAGCAGGTCCTGGACCATGGTCGAAAAGCGCGCCACCTCCGAGGTGAGCAGGTCCAGCGCCCGGCGCCCCTCGGCATCGAGATCCGGGCGGCAGCGGGCCAGGATACACACCGATAACCTGGATGTATCTCGTTTTTGTATCTGCAAAGTGCGCAGCGAATTCATGAATTATCGTCCCGTGCAGCTCGGGACTTATCGTGTTCTGAATGTCGGCAACCTGATGGAAGTCGATCCCGTTATCGGAGAAGAGCACCTTCACTTCCTTAGGCAGGAGTATCCACCCATAACTGTTTTGCAGGAAGCGGATCCCAACTTCTCTTATGTTGGTAACTTTCTTCATATCCAGGATAATGTTGACGTTCTGTCCCTGGTAGCCCTGCCAGCGAC
>JAKACE010000085.1 GCA_021821705.1 Actinomycetes bacterium
AAGACGAACTCCTCCCCGCCATAGCGCACCACGAACTGGCCGGTACGGGCGTCGGCGGCCAGCACCTGCCCGACGGCGCGCAGCACGTGGTCGCCGAGCTCGTGCCCGAAGGTGTCGTTGATCTCCTTGAAGTGGTCGATATCGGCCATGAGCAGGCACACGTCGGCCTCGATGGCGGCCAGCTCCGACAGGGACCGCTCGAGCAGCCGGCGGTTGCCTGTACGGGTGAGAGCGTCCTCCTCCGCCGAGCGGATCGCCGCCGCCGTCTGGGCCTCGAGGGCCTTGCGCTCGTACTCGAGCGCGGCCCTGGCCCACACCTGCTCGACCAGCTGGGCCGTCCGGCCCCGGTACACGGCCCACATCCGCCGCTTCAGCTCGAGGGCACCGGCCAGTGCCTGGGCCATGGCACCGGTGTCGTGCAGGGCTCCCACCAGCTCGTCGAGCGCATGCATGGCGTGGTGCGGGTCGTCGCCGGGGTCGGCCAGGTCGAGGGCACGGTGAGCGGCTGCCACCGCCTCGTCGGGGCAACCCAGCGCCCTGAGGGCGCGGGCCTCGGCCAACGCCAGCGCCGAGGCGGACATGGCCCAGATCGCCTCGCCGGCTTGCCCGGCGGTCGTCCTGAGCAGCTCGAGCGCCTCGGCCGGGCGTCCGTCCTCGATCAGCAGCTCGGCTTGGAGCCGTTGCACACCCAGGCGGCGCAGTGTCTGCTCGGAGCCCTCGGCCAGCATCCGCTCGACAACTGCGGTGGCGTGGCGCAGACGGTCCCGGCCCGAGGAGGACTTCCTGCCATCACCCCAGCCGGCGGCGCGCTCCTGGCGCACAGCCAACAACAGAGCGTCGGCCAGGTTGTGCAGCTGCCGCATGACCTGCCACTCGTCGCCTACCCGCTCGGCGGCCACGAGCGCCAGTTCCAGCTGCTCGACGGCGCGGTCGTAGTCGAGGAACGCATTACAGAACACGGCCAGGCGGTTGCCCACCTCGGCCTCGAGGCGCGGGTCGCCCAGGGTGCACACCCCGGCGATGGACTTGGTGGCCAACTCGACAGCCAGTGAGAGATCCCCCTGCCTGGATGCCAAGGCGGCAGCCAGGCTGGCGGCGTCGAGGGCCGGGCCGGCCTGGCCCAACTGCTCGAACAACTCCATGGCGGCCAGGGCGTCAGCCAGGCTCTCACCTCCGTTCAGCTGGTTCGAGCCGGCCTGGGCGCGGCACATGAGCAGAGCGGCACGCTCGGCCGGGCCGGCAGCATGCCCCAAGGCCAGGTGTATGTCCCGGCGGAGGGCGGCGCGCTCCGCCTCCCCCGAAACGGAGCGGACGCGCGCCAGCAGTGCCTCGGCGTCGCCACATTGACCGGGGGCGGGGCTCACACTCGTCTATCGGCCTCTAGCGGGCCGGGAGTTAAAGGGCCGTACAAGGCGGTGCCGGCCGGCCGGGGCAGGTGGGACTGGCACTGCACGTCACGCCTTGGCCTCCGCCCAGCTCTCACCCCAGGAGAGGTTGACCTCCAAGGGGACGCTGAGATCGGCGGCCCCGTGCATGGCGTCCAGAGTGACCGCCGTCGCCTCGTCGCGCTCCGAGGGGGGCACCTCCAGGATGACTTCGTCGTGCACCTGCAGGACGAGGCGGCTGCGCATGCCCCGTGCCTCGAGAGCGGCATCCAGCTTGACCAGAGCGACCTTGAAGATGTCGGCCGCCAAGCCCTGGATCCCGGCGTTCATGGCCTGGCGCTCGCCGGCCATACGGACGCTGTACTGGCTCGAGGAGAGCTCGGGGATGAGGCGGCGCCGACCGAACAGCGTCTCCGTGTAGCCCTTGTCGCGCGCTTCGGCGACGACCTTGTCCATGTAGGAGCGGACGTTGGGGAAGCTCTCGAAATAGGCCTCGAGGATCTGGGCCGCCTCCACCCGGGCGATCCCGAGCCGCTGGGCCAGCCCGTAGGCCTCCATGCCGTAGGCGAGCCCGTAGGAGACCATCTTGGCCTTGGAACGCATGGCGATGGTGACATCGGCCGGGGCCACGTCGAAGATGCGGGCGGCGGTCATGCGGTGGATGTCCGAGCCGTTGCGGAACGCCTCCACCAGCCCGGGGTCCTGGGCCAGGTGGGCGATCACCCTCAGCTCGATCTGGTTGTAGTCGGCCACGAGGAAGCTGGTGCCCGGCTCCGGCACGAACACGCGCCGCAGCTGGCGGCCCTCGTCGGTGCGCACCGGGATGTTGTGCAGGTTGGGGGCGTCCGAGGACAACCGGCCGGTCCTCGCCACCGTCTGGTTGAAAGTGGCGTGGACGCGGCCGTCGGGGCCCACCTCGGCCATCAGTGCATCGGTGTAGGTGGAGCGCAGCTTCTCCACCTCGCGGTAGCGCAGCACGGCCGGCACGATCGGGTGCTCATCGCGCAGCTTCTCGAGGGTCTGGCTGTCGGTCGAGTTGCGACCGGTGCGGGTCTTCTTGGCCGGCACCAGGCCGAGCTTGCCGTAGAGGATCTCCCCGAGCTGCTGGGGTGAATTGACCAGAAAGCTGGTGCCTGCGAGGTCCTGCACGGTGCGCTCAAGGGCGCGGGCCTCGTCCGCCAGCTCCCGGCCGAGGCGGGCCAGCTCGACGGTGTCCACCCGGACGCCGGCCAGCTCCATGCGGGCCAGTACCCGGACCAGCGGCCGCTCGACCTGGTCGTAGAGGGCTGACATGCCCCTGGCATCCAAGGCGCTGGAAAGAGGTGCCACCAGCCGGGCCACGGCCGCGGCCCGGTGGGCGGCGATGTCGCCTGGCGCCGGTGACGAGCCGGACAGGTCCAGCTGCCCGTCAGGGGTCGTACCAGGCGGGGCCAGGGCCACCCCGGCGTAGCGCCCCGCCAGGTCCTCGAGCACGTACTTGTCGCCTGCCGGGTCGACCAGGTAGGCGGCAACGGACGTGTCCAGCTGCACCTGGGTGAAGTCCACCCCCAGCAGGGCCAGGCCTCGCACGAGGGCCTTGGCGTCGTGCGCAGACACGTGGGCGCCCCCCGGCCCGAACAGCCGCACGAGCGCGGCCCGGGCCCCCGGCCGGCAGAGCAGGCCCGGCCCGGCCCAGTGAGCCCTCATTGTCTCGGGCGCCTGGCCGTCCGGCACCGCCACCAGGGCCAGGCCCTGGAGCGCCGAGCGTCCTTCGGGGCCTTCCCAGGCACCTGCGACCGCCAGCTGGGCGCCCTCGCCCGCCCAGCGCTCGGCGAGGGTGGCGAGCTCGTCCTGTGTGACGATCTCGCTCACCACCACGGCCAACGCCTCCACCGGAGCGGCCTGACGCCCGGCCTCCACGCCCCTGGCCGCCCCGGTCGCATCGACGAAGCGGTCCCAAAGGGTGCGGAACTCCAGGAAATCGAACAACCGGCGCAGCTCGGTCAGGTCCCAACCGCCAAGCTCGGCCTGGGCCAGGTCCACCTCTAGGGGAAGGTCGCGCACCAGTGGCGTGGCCGTGGCATTGCTGCGCACGACTGCCTCACCCGAGCTCAGCGACTCCCTGAGCTTGGGCGTCAGCTCGTCCAGGTGAGCGAAGATGCCGTCGATGCCCCCGTAGGCGTTGACGAGCTTGGCCGCGGTCTTCTCCCCCACCCCCGGCACTCCCGGCAGGTTGTCCGATGGGTCACCCCTCAGTGCGGCGAACTCGGCGTACTGGCGCGGCGTCACGCTCGTACGGGCGACGATGCCCGCCTCGTCGTACAAGACGTAGTCGGACACACCGCGCCGGTTGTAGAGGACCCGTATGTGGGGGTCCTCCACCAGCTGGTAGGTGTCCCGGTCCCCGGTGACGACCATGACGTCGTCGCCGGCGGCGGCCGCATTGGTGGCCAGCGTCGCCAGCACGTCGTCGGCCTCGAAGCCGGGCGCTTCGACCACGGGCACGCGCATGGCTTCGACGACCTGGCGGACCAGGCCCATCTGCTGGCGCAGGATGTCGGGGGCCTCCGAGCGTGTCGCCTTGTAACCCGCCACCAGCTTGTGGCGAAAGGTGGGCTCGGGCCTGTCGAAGGCCACTACGAGCATGTCCGGCCGGTGGTCCTTCAACAGGTTGACGAGCATGGACGTGAAACCGAAGACGGCGTTCGTCACTTGCCCCGAGGCCGTGGCCATGTCGCTCGGCAGGGCGAAGAAGGCGCGATAGGTGAGCGAGTTGCCGTCCAGGAGCATCAGCAGGGCCACTGCCTAGAGTCTGCCACCGGGCACGGTCCGTCCGGCAGCCCGCCACGCAGGGTGGCGCTTTGACGGGGCTCCGAAGCCTGTCACCTCCAACGGCAGCGAACAGGCCGGGCCAGGTGCCTGTGCTGGCCTCTCACCAAGCTGGTGAAGGGGCCTTTTCGTGACGGTCGGTGAGGGGGACCCAATAGGGGCGTTCGCCCCCCCTAAAACGAGCACAACGCCCGTGCGACACGAGAGGCTCCGAGAGTTAAGTTCACCACATGCCAATGAACGGAGACCGCCCCGGAGCCCACCCTCCCAACGAACAGTACCTCGAGGCGATCTTCAACCTCGAGGAAGAGGGTAATCAGGTCATCCAGGCCCGCCTGGCCGAGCGGGTGGGGCATTCGGCCCCCACCGTCTCGGAGATGGTACACAGACTGAAGGAAGCCGGCTATATCCAGGTCCACGGGCGCACCCTGGCCCTCACGACCACCGGGCGTGAGCTGGCCACAAGTGTGATCCGCAAGCACCGCCTGGCCGAGCGCCTGCTCACCGATGTCATCGGCCTGCCCTGGCACAAGGTGCACGCAGAGGCCGACCGCTGGGAGCACGTCATATCCGACGAGGTCGAAGCCCGCCTCGTCGCTATCCTCGGCAACCCGGCCACATGCCCGCACGGCAACATCGTGCCCGGTTCGGGGCACCTGCCCGAGCCGACCAAGCCACTGGCAGACGCCCGAGTGGGCGACCATGTGCGGCTGTCGCGCATATCCGAGCTGCTCGAGTTCGACACCGACGCCATGGCCTATCTCGAAGAGCACGGGTTCATACCCGGGTGCGTCGCGACCGTGAGCGCTCAAGGCCCCGACGGCAGCCTCGTCCTCGAGACCGAGGAAGGGCCCCTAGTCCTCGGAGCCACCTTCGCCCAGCTGCTGTTCTTCGCCGTCCTGGCCAAGGAACCCGCCGCCGTCTAGCCACCGGCCCGCTCCCACGGCCCCCAACCCTGTCCAGGCTCACCACCAGCTGGTCCAGGCCCATCCCCGACCGGGCCACCGGCCCTGCTGGGTGTGGGCCTGGTCGGCCTCTCAGCTGCGCTCGGGCCGCAGTTCCCCGGCTATGACCTTCTCCGCCACCTCTTTCATCGTGCAGCGCTTGTCCATGGCGGTCCGCTGCACCCAGCGGAAGGCCTCGTTCTCCTTCATGTCGAGGGTGTCCATGAGCACGCCCTTGGCCCTCTCCACCAGCTTCTGACTGGCCAAGCGCTCCTCCAGGCTCTTGTTCTCGGCCTCGAGGGCTCGCATCTCCTCGAAGCGGCCCATCGCCAGCTCCATGGCGGGCAACAGGTCGTTGCGCTGGAACGGCTTGACCAGATAGGCCAGGGCCCCGGCCTCCCGTGCCCTGTCTACGAGCTCCCTCTGTGAGAAGGCGGTCAGGACCAGCACCGCGGCCAGGCGCTCCGAGGTGATCTTGGCAGCCGCGCTGAGGCCGTCCTCGCCGGGCATCTTTATGTCGAGGATGGCCAGGTCCGGGCGGTGCTTGCGGACGAGCTCGACCACCTCGTCGCCCCGGCCGGTCTCGCCTACGACCTCGTAGCCCTCCTCTTCGAGGGTCTCCCGCAGATCCAGGCGGATGAGCGCCTCGTCCTCAGCTATGACCACCCTTGCGCCCACTGCGCGTTACCTCACCCTCTCGTCGGCCAATGTCAACAGAGTCACCCAACAGCGAGCCCGCAGGCAAACCGGGCCGCATGTGCCCCGGCGCCGCACCGGCGCGGCTGACGCCCCCAAAGTTACCGCGGGCGGCCTGCGCCTCAGCCCGTTTTGTCAGGTGCCGGGTAGCAGCTTGTCGAGCAGCTCGTCGACCTCGGCCTCCATGCGCTTGACCTGGTGGGCGAGGTTGTCCCTGGCGGCCCCCATGGCCTGGGCGTGGCGCTGGGCCTCGTTGCTCTCCCGGGCCGCCAACGGTGTCTCCGACACCAGGGCACGCACCCTGGCACTGTCGGCTGCTTCGGCCAGGGCCCTGTACTGCTCGTCCACCACGGCCAGCTCCTCGCGGGCGCGGCGCAGTCGCTTGGACAGCTCCATCAGGCGCCGTTCGACCAGGTGCTGGGCCACCGGGCCAAGTTACCGCCCTGGCAGTAACCTCGGGACATAAGGCTCCTGGAACGCTGTGGGAGTTCCCACGTCCGCTTCAGCGGGCTTTCAGGACCAGGCGCCACAGTTGGCCATTGAGGAGGCCCGATGAGGGTGCTGGTGGTAGACGACGAGCCCGCGGTGCGCCAGGCGCTCGAGCGCGCCCTGCGCTTCGAGGGGTACACGGCCGAACTTGCCGAAGACGGCATGGCGGGCCTCGCCGCCCACGCCGAGAGGCCGGCCGATGCCATAGTGCTCGACATCGCCATGCCCCGGATGGACGGCTTGGAGATGTGCCGCCGGCTGAGGGCGGCCGGTGACCGCACACCGGTGCTCATGCTCACCGCCCGCTCGTCTGTCAGCGAGCGCGTGGACGGGCTCGATGCCGGGGCGGACGACTACCTGGTCAAGCCGTTCGCACTGGAAGAGCTGTTGGCCAGGCTGCGGGCGCTGATGCGCCGCAGCTCGCCGACGGCGGACACCGAGGTGCTGCGGTTCGGTGACCTGTCGCTCGACCCGGGGACCCGGGAGGTGCGCAGGGGCTCGCGCCTCATCGAGCTGACCCGTACCGAGTTCCTACTGCTGGAGCTTTTCCTGCGCAACCCGAGGCAGGTGCTACCTCGCGAGGTCATCTTCGACCGCGTCTGGGGCTACGACTTCGGCCTCAACTCCAACAGCCTCGAGGTCTACATCGGCTACCTGCGCCGCAAGACCGAGGCCGAGGGCGAGACCCGCCTCATCCACACAGTCCGCGGAGTCGGCTATGTCATGCGCCTGCCGGCAGAAATGCGCGCTTGAGGAGCACGACGACGTCACCGGCACCCCCTGTGGCAGGTCCCGGACCACGCAGAGGGGCGCTTGCCGTGACCGGGAGAGCGCGTTGAACTGGGTACCGCTACCCGAAAGGGAGGCGGTCACCGCCGGGCCCGAGGGTCTGGCCCCCGGGCCCGGGGACCTGGCCTCCGGCCCTGGCCCGGCCCCTACGGGACCGCCCGTCCCGGGCGCACCTGGGCCTGTGTGGCCCAGCGGCGCGCCCGGCCTTGACGCGGCTCCGGGGCCCCCTGGCACCGAGGGCTACGAGGAACAAGAGGAGGAGGAGGAGGAGGAGGAGGAGGAGGAGGAGGAGGGCGCCCTCATGG
>JAKACE010000086.1:0-4882 GCA_021821705.1 Actinomycetes bacterium
CCATGCCCTTGCGCCACACAGATCGAGCCACGATCTTGGATGTGTCCACCCGGTGCTTGTACTTGGTGGCGATATCGCGCACCTCCTCGAGCAGCCCCTCCGACAATGTCGTCGGGTTGAGGCCCAGAGCGAGGAAGCGGTCGTTGCGCACGACCAGGTCGTTCTCGGCTGCCTCCTGGCGCGGGTTGGGCAGCTTGACCACCTGGGCGCCGGTGAGCTTGGAGATCAGCTTGGCCAGGTCGATGACCTTGTGGACCTCGGTGGTCTGGTTGAAGACCGATACCCTCTCGCCTGCAGCGGGTGGGTTGTTGATGGCGATCTCGATGCAACGCACGGTGTCGCGGATGTGGATGAACGCCCTCGTCTGACCGCCGGTGCCGTGCACGGTGAGCGGGTGCCCTATGGCGGCCTGCATGAGGAAGCGGTTGAGCACGGTCCCGTAGTCACCGTCGTAGTCGAAGCGGTTGACAAGGCGCTCGTCCATTGCCGTCTGCTCGGTCTGGGTCCCCCACACGATGCCCTGGTGCAGGTCAGTGATGCGCACGCCGTCGTTTTTGGCGTAGAAGGCGAACAGCAGCTGGTCGAGCGTCTTGGTCATGTGGTACACCGACCCCGGGTTGGCAGGGTGGAGGATCTCGCGTACCAGCTCTCCGTCAGGAGTGGGCACCTTCACAGCCAGGTAACCCTCGGGTATGGGTGCCGAGCCCGACCAGCCGTAGCCGTAGACACCCATGGTCCCCAGGTGCACCACCGAGGCGTCGACACCGGCGTCGACGAGGGCGCACAGCAGGTTGTGCGTCCCCCGCACGTTGTTGTCGACCGTGTAGCGCTTGGTCTTGGGCGAGCGCATCGAATAAGGAGCGGCCCGCTGCTCGGCGAAATGCACGATGGCATCGGGCTGGTACTCCTCGAGGAGGCTGACCAATCGGCTGTACTGAAGGGCGAGGTCGAGGTTGACGAAGTTGATCTCCTTGCCGGAGACCTGCTTCCAGGCCCGCAGCCGCTCCCCCAACGGCCGTATCGGGGTCAGCGAGTCGACCTCGAGCTCGATGTCTATGGCGCGGCGGGACAGGTTGTCCACGATCAGGATGTCGTGCCCCCGGGCCGAGAGGTGGAGGGAGGTCGGCCAACCACAGAAGCCGTCCCCTCCGAGGATCATGATTTTCACGCCTCAGAGACTAGTGGCTACCTGCCCCGTCACTGAAGACGCGCAATACCGGCCCACCGCCACGGCGTCAGGTCGCCCTACAATAGAGGGTCGTGCCAGCGCCCTACGAACTGAGCCGCGACCACCTCGCCGCCCTGGTCCCGGGTGAGCCGCGCTTCCGCACGGAGCAGATCTGGCGCGCTCTATGGGAGCGGGGGGCCAGGCCGGACGAGATGACGGAGCTGCCGGCCACCCTCAGGCAACGCCTGGCGGCAGAGCTGGTACCGGCCCTGAGCGAGCTGGCCCGTTCGGAGTCCTCGGACCGCCGGACCACCAAGTGGCTGTGGGGCCTGAACGACGGCGCCCAGGTCGAGACCGTGCTCATGTTGTACCCCGACCGGGCGACAGCCTGCATCTCCAGCCAGGCTGGCTGCGCCATGAAGTGCAGCTTCTGCGCCACCGGCCAGGCCGGCTTCAGGCGCCAGCTGACCACAGCAGAGATCGTGGAGCAGGTGGTGGCGGCGCGTCGTGCGGCACTGCCACGCCGGTTGCGCAACGTCGTGTTCATGGGCATGGGAGAGCCTCTGGCCAATTACGACCGCGTGTGGGCGGCGGTGCAGCGCCTGCACGACGAGATCGGCCTGTCGGCACGGCACATCACCATCTCAACGGTCGGCGTCGTCCCCGGAGTGCGTCGCCTGGCACGCGAGGAGCTGCCCGTCAACCTCGCCGTCTCCCTGCACGCCGCCCGGGACGAGCTACGCAGCCGCATCGTCCCGCTCAACCGCCGCTACCCGATCTCGGTCCTCATGGGTGCCTGCGGCGAGTACCTGGCCGCCAAGAACAGGCGCCTCTCGTTCGAGTGGGCGCTGATGGACGGGGTCAACGACACCCCCAGGGACGCCGGGGAACTAGCCGAGCTGGCCCTGCCCCTGGGTGCTCACGTCAACTTGATCCCGCTCAACCCCACACCCGGTTACCCGGGCCGGGGCACGCCACCGGCGGGAGTGGCCCGGTTCCGGGACTGGCTCGTCTCCCACGGCGTCAACGCAACGGTGCGGGCCAACCGGGGCACGGACATCGACGCAGCATGCGGCCAGCTCGCCGCCCGCCAGGCCACGGCGGTCGGCGGGGGGCCGCCGCGGCCCGAGCGCTCGGGGGTGAGGCCGGGTGCGGCTACCGGTAGGGCGGCGAGGCAGGCCGAGGGATCACGCAGGGCGGTGGGCGCCGCGGTGCCCGGGGTGCCACACTGAGACAAGTGGCCAACACCAAGTGGCTGGACCGCAGCCAACCCCAGACGCTCTACGGCGGGACAGTCCTGCTCTACTTCAACGCCTTCTGGTGGATCCTCGACCTGCTGAGCTACGGGGGCACCTACATCGGCATCCTCGGCTCGGCGATCCTCAGCCCCATCCTGGCCCTGGGTGCCGTCTTCGCCGGCCTCGGCATCGCCAATGAGCGCCGGGAGGGTTACTGGGGCGGAGTGGCGATCGCCGTCATCAACATGCTCGCCCTGGTCGTGCTGTTCGTGGACGTCCACGGCCAGTCGATAAGCGTGATCATCAACCTGATCTTCGGCGTGGCCCTGCTGGCCCTGCTCCTGCACCCCCAGAGCCGCAACTACCAGCGCATCTGGTTCAGCACCCACAAGAGCGTGGCCAAGGCGCTGCGCTCAGCCCGGATCCGCCGGGGCCGCAGCCGAAGGGACTGGCCTCGGGGTCTCTGACCGCCCGGGCCAGCCCCGGGCCAGGCCCACCCCCTCACGCCTCGTCGGGCAGCAGGGCGTCGACGAACTCCCTGGCGTCGAAGGGCACCAGATCCTCAGGGCCCTCCCCCAAGCCGACGAGCTTGATGGGGATGCCCAGCTCACCTGCTATGGCCACGGCGATACCGCCCTTGGCCGTGCCGTCCAGCTTGGTGAGCACCACCCCGGTCACCCCAACGGCTTCGGTGAACTGGCGTGCCTGGACCAGGCCGTTCTGGCCGGTCGTGGCATCGATCACCAACAGCACCTCGGTCACCGAACCGGGCGGCCGGTCCGCCACCCGGCGGACCTTCTTGAGCTCCTCCATGAGGTTGACCTTGGTGTGCAGGCGCCCGGCGGTGTCTGCCAGCACCAGCCCGGCCCCCCTGGCGCTGGCGTGCTGGACAGCATCGAAGACAACCGCGCCCGGGTCGCCTCCCTCGTTGCCGCGCACGAACCCGGCGCCGGAACGCTTCGACCACAGCTCCAGCTGCTCGGCCGCGGCTGCTCTGAAGGTGTCCCCCGCCGCCACGACCACTGGCACACCGGCCGTCATCTCACGCATGGCCACCTTGCCGATCGTCGTCGTCTTGCCGACCCCGTTGACACCGACGAAAAGCCAGACGGTCGTCAGCCCCTCCGCCGCCCGGCGCAGCTCGATCTCGCCGTCGAGGCGCGTCACAAGGGCGTCGCGCAGCGCCCCCACCAGCTGAGAGGGCTCCGAGAGGCCGTCCTGCTTGGCTCTGGCCCTGAGCTCGTCGAGCAGGCCCTGGGTCGTGACGATCCCGACGTCGGCCAGCACGAGGGCCTCCTCGAGCTCGTCCCACGCCTCCTGGTCGAGCTTGGAGCGTCCCCTCAGGCCGGCCAGCTGGGTGCCCAACAGCGCCCTGGCCTTGCCCAAGCGGTCGCGGAACCGCGGCCTGTCCAGGACCGCCGGTGCGACCGGTACCTCCTCCACCTCGGGCCCCGCCTCGGGCCGGACCTCGCTCGGGGCTTGCGCAGTACCCGCCTGGGCGGGGACCTCGACCGGCCGGGGGGAGACCGGCTGCGGCGGGGCTGCCGGGCCGGGCCCTACGGCTGGACCGGGCCGTCCCGGCCTGGTGACAGGCGGGGCCGTGCCCGAGGGTCGCCTGGGTGCCCTGGCACGCCCCGTACGGGGAGCATCGGCCGGCCAGTCCGGGGGGGGCTGTGGGCGCCGGCGGCGTGCCCCGGCCAGCAGTGCTCCCCCGCCCGCCACAACCACGACGAAAGCAAGGCTGAGTACGACGATGAGGGCGGTCAACATAACCGCCCGAGCCTACCGGCCCGGCCCGTCGCGGCCCGGGCCTCTCAGCCTCGGGGAGGCAGCGCCGTGCAGCCCACGCAGGCCGGAGCGGTCTTGAAATATGGCGGCAGATCGGGTGAATCGCTCGGCGGGTTGGTCGGCAACAGCAGCGGGGGCCTCGGCGCCTGAGCGAAGTTGAAGTCAGCGACGAAGTTGCCGAGCTGTGGCACGTCCTCGCGCACGTCAGGCCGGGGGTCCGGGCGGCCGTCCGTCTTCGGGTTGAGCCGGGCCCCGCCCAGGAAGTCGTCCTCGACGAACTTGAGATAGGCATCGCTGCTCAACGTCTGGTGGTCGATATAGCCGTGCCTGGCATACGGGGATATGACCAGGCTGGGCACACGCAGCCCGTAGCCGTTCAGATCCACCTTGGGCGGCAGGACGTGGTCGTAGAAACCGCCCCAGTCGTCCCAGGAAAGGAAGATGGCCGTGGAGGACCAGTCCCGGCTCTCCATGGCCGCGTTGATCACCGCTGTCACGTAGGCCTGGCCCTGGTGGACGCTGGCCGGCGGGTGCTCGCTGTCGGCGCGTGACGGGGTCACCCAGGACACGGCCGGCAGGGTGCCGGCCCGGGCGGCGGCGAAGTACGACGACAGGGGCTGCACGTCCTGTACCTGATGGTCCTGATGGACGTCCACGAACAGAGGCAGCGGGTTCCAGATGCCGGCGG
>JAKACE010000086.1:4892-7350 GCA_021821705.1 Actinomycetes bacterium
CCTTGCATGTCAGCACGCTGTCGTTGGCGCAGTCGGGCTGGTGGCCGCTCTGGACGTAGTAGCGCCAGCTGACGTGGTAGCGGTCCAGCAGCCAGGTGAGATCGGTCCAGGCCAGGTTGATCTCGGTCTTGCCCGTCGTCAGCTCCTTGTCGACGGCGTCGTTGAACAAAGTGACCCCGTAGGGCCCGGTGATGTTGCCTGCACAGCTCGAAGGCGCCGTGCTGGTGCACCGGGCCGACCAGGCCGAGACCATGTACAGGTGGTCGGGCTCCGACCAGGAGCTGACCGGCTCGAACATGTGGTCGTCCAAGACGAAATTGCGGGCGTAGGCCCAGTAGTTGGGGATCTCGCGCTGATTGTGGTAACCCATCACGTCGGGCACGACGCTGGTGGTGACCAGGCAGGCCGGGTCGACCGGGTCGCTGCACTTGGGAGCCAGGCGTTGCTCGCGGATGAAACCGTTCATCTTTCCGTGGGCCTCGTCCGCCACCGCGTTGACATGCCCGTGGGGGCCGCCCCCGTTGATATCCGAGGTGTCGTGGTACGGCTTGTCACATTTGCCGGTCATCGGGTCGGTCGCGCACTCGCTCGGCACGCCGTGCGACATCGGTATGCCGTCGGCACCCGGGTATGTCCCGAAGTAGCTGTCGAACGAGCGGTTCTCCTGCATGACGATCACGACGTGACGGATCTTGTGTATACCAGGAGGGATCACGTAGGTGCCGGTGGGACCACCGACGGCCCGTTGGACCGGAGCCGACAGCGCTCCCGGGGCGAGCAGTCCCAAAACGGCCACGACGGCGGCAACGGCTCCGACCCGGACCAGCACCCGGCCTCCGCCAAGCCTGCCACGCACCCCCGGCCCGCCCGCCTGTGGCCCTCCGGGTTGGCGCCGGGCCTCCCGCCGCACCGGGCCGCCCTTGGCCGACTGCCGTAAGCCGTGGCGCAAGAGCATGATGGCGGTCATGGTATGGGGCGAACGAGACGCCGAGGGATCACCTGCTGCACCCCCGGCCACGGGGCCCGGCACCGGGCCACGGGCCGCCTGGCCGCCACCCGGGCCGTCCTCGCCGACCGACGCGCTGGCTGGCGCGCCGTCGGGTGCCGGTGCCAAGACTGCAGAGCTGGCCAGGCGCCGTTTTCTCGGGCACGCAGCCGCGGCCCTGGCGGCAGGGCCTGCGCTGCAGGGCCTCGCGTCCTGGCTCGGAGCCGGCCCTCGGGACAAGACGGGCGGGTCGAGCCAACCACTGACCGGGGCAGTCCCGGCCAAGCTGAGCCCCCACAACCCATGGCCGGCCCATCCGGTCTACAACTTCGCCATGATCAGCGACCGTACGGACGCGCAGGTCCTGGTGGCGGCACGGACCGGGGCCAACGACGCCTCGGCACTGTTCGGCACCACCTACACCTGGAACGGCTCGGCCACCGGTGACGTGACGGAGATGGTCGACGCCTTCCAGGACGCGGTGGACGACCAGGTCAACGGGATCGCCTGCTCGGTCACCGACGCGAAAGCGTTCAACCATGTCACCGACGCGGCTCTGGCCAAGGGCATACCCGTGGTCGCCTTCAACAGCCAGGCCCCGGCGGGCAGCGGCAACAACGCCATGGCCTACATAGGCCAGGACTATTACACCGCCGGAGCGCTGGCCGGTACCAGGGCCCTGAGCTACCTGCGGTCGGGCCAGACCGTGGCGGCGCTCATGCCGGCCCGGGCGTCCGCCGGCGAGGCCTCCCGCCTGGCGGGCGCGGCCAGCGTTCTCCGACCCGGCGGCGCCCGGGTCCAGGAAGTGCGCCTCCCCGAGCCGGGCCCGGCGGGAGCCGCCTACCTGGCCAAGTGGTACCGGTCCAACCCGGGTACCAAGTTCCTGCTGGGCCTGGGCGGGGCCACCGGGCGTGCCGCCGGTGAGGTCGTGCGCGACCTCGGGCTGGTGGCCAAGGGTGTGCACGCGGCGGCCTTCGACGCCAGCCCTGAGGTGCTCTCGGACATAGCCGCCGGGCACCTGGAGTTCACCATCGACCCTCAGCCGTACTTGCAGGGCTTCCTTCCGCTGTTCCAGCTCTTCCTCTACAACATCACCGGCGGCCTGGTCTGGCCCGCCGACGTGGACACCGGGGCCAAGGTCGTGAGCAGGCTGAACGTTCTGGAGTACCTGCGCTACCGGGACAGCTGGGAGGGCTCTAGCACCACGCCCCGGACCTTGGTCCCGCCCACACGGATCAACCTGTCCGGCTCGGGTTACTGACCAGGCGACTGACCCGGCTGTGGCGTCACGGGCAACGAGGGGCGGGCCTCTACCTTCTGGCTGACGACCACAGACGAGCCACCCGGAGGCATGCTCACCCCGTACAGGCAGTCGGCCGCCTCCATCGTGCGCTTCTGGTGGCTCACGATCAGCAGCTGGGCATCGTCGCGGAACTCGTGCACCAGGTCGAGGAAGCGGTGCAGGTTGACGTC
>JAKACE010000087.1 GCA_021821705.1 Actinomycetes bacterium
TGGCGGGGCGGCCCTTCCGAGCCGGCGTACCGGTGGTCGCCCTGCGCCGGCTCGGTCCCATACCGGCTGCGACGCGAGGTACCGTGATGAGCCTGGACAGCCGTTGCATCACGGTGCGCTGGCACCTACCCGAGCGCTCCACGACAGGCCAGGTGGGCGCGGCGGAGGCAACTTCGGTCGGTTTTGGCTATGCCGTGACGCTCCCCTACCTGCGTGCCCTGCCTGCGGGCCGGGCGCTGGTCTGCCTGGGCGCCCCCGATCAGCTCGGGCCCCGGGCGGCGGACGTCGGCTTCGCCGTGGTGACGGTGGCAGGACCGGGAAGGCCGGCCCTCGGGCCCGACGACCCGGCCCGGGCCCGGGCGGCGGCCAGGTCACTGGCGGCCGGCTGGCCGGACGAGGCGATGCTCGCCCGAGCCGGGCCGCGCCCTACTTCGCCGGCCGCAGTTCGCAGGTGGGCAGCGGAGCTCGAAACCTGCGCCCTCGAGCGTCTGGCCGGTCTTGCACCCGCGCCAGGGCCTGCCAGGGCCCGGCCGGCCCCCGGCGGCCGCCTCGGCCCCTCGATCAGCCCTGGCCACGGGCCGGTACCGGGATGAGCCTGGCCCCAAGAGGGCGCGTGCGCAAGCTGTGGCGACCACTGCGGTTCGTCGTCAGCCTGGTCCTCGTCGGCCTCGCAGGGTGGTTCGTCGCCGGCAAGACGAGCGAGCTGTCGGGCGCGACCGCCTTCCTCGGGCAGCTGCGCTGGCCCTGGTTGGCACTGGCGGCCGGGGCAGAACTGGCGTCCTACCTGTTCATGGCTGCCCTGCAACGCTCGCTTCTGAAGGCCGGCGAGCTCAGGCCCCACGTCCTCAGGGTCTGCGTCGTAACCTTTGCCGGGACCACCATCCAGTCGGCGCTCCCTGCCGGCACCGCGTTCGCCGCCCTGTACCAGTTCCACCAGTTCGAGGTCCTGGGCGCGGACGAGGTCCTGGCCGGGTGGGTCGTCGTGGCCACGGCGGCGGTCTCCTTCGGCACCCTGGCCGTCCTGGCCGGGACGGGCCTCTCGATGGCCGCATCGACGGGGAGCGCCCTCGACCTAGTGGGCGCCATCGTGGGCGTCTGGTCCCTGGCGCTGCTCGCCGTCCTGGCCTGGAACAGGCGCTTCCAGGTCTACGCAGTGTCCCTGCAGGCGGTGAGCGCCATCGAGCGCCGGCTGAGGCTGCCGGGCCGCTTGAGCGGGCCCTTCGAGAGGGTGGTGGCCCGCATGCGCACCGTGGCCCCCGACCGCCGCCAGTGGGCAGCGGCGCTGGCCTATGGCGCCCTGAGCTGGTTGGCGGATTGTGCCTGCCTGATGTTCGCTTTCATCGCCGTCGGCGCACCGGTGCCCTGGGACGGCCTCCTGCTTGCCTACTGCGGTGGCCAGCTGGCGGTCAACCTCCCGATCACACCCGGAGGCCTCGGGGTCGTCGAGGGCAGCCTCACGGTCGCATTGGTCGCTTTCGGTGGAGGCAGGGCCGCGACCGTCGCCGCCGTGCTCCTCTACCGGGTCGTGAGCTTCTGGGCACCCCTGCCCGTCGGGGCCGTATGCTACGGCGCCCTGGCCCGGGTGAGCCGGCGCATGGCCCAGAAGGTGACGCCAACCGGTGCGACCGCCGACGCCACCACCGACGCGAGCGACAAAAACCAGGACGGAGCCGGGGACGGGACAGCCGGGGACGGGACAGCTGGGGACGGGACAGCGGCCCTGGCCACGTCCCCGGTCGTGATGCCGCTCGTTGACCGAAGGCAAGCTGGAGGAGGAAGGTGACCACGTCGATGCGCAGACGCTGGACGACGAGCAGGGCCCGAAAGAGCACCTTGACAGCGGTGACGCTCCTACTGGCCGCCACCGTGGCCTTGGGTGGCTGCCACCGGCCATCCCCTCCCGTCGGCCTGGCAAACTGCTACCAGGGCCTGCCGCTCGCCGTGGCGGCGCTCAATGCCCCCAAGGGCACCTACAAGTTCAGCGGTGTGCAGCTCGTTCGCCCGGGCCACCTGACCAAGCTGGTGCACCGGCGCTTCCCTCACAGCAAGTCGGCGTCCCACAACCCACCGCCGGTGGGCACCCAGGTCTGTGCTTTCGCCTTCACCGGCACCTTCCCGGCCGGTCAGGTCGCCGACGCCCCCGCCGGAGTGTCAGGCAAGGCAGCCATAGTCCTGGTGACGACCCATCGCCAGCTGCTCTTCAGCTTCGTACTGGCCAAGCTGCCCATCAGCTTCAGCGAGCTGACCTGATCGGGGCGTCCCCGCTCCCCCTGGTACGTCGCTCAGGTGGTGAGCAGCTCGCGCGCTCCACGGTCGGTCGAGGGGTGCCTTAGCTTCGACATGGCCCGGGCCTCGATCTGACGGATGCGCTCGCGCGTGAGGTTGAAGTGCTCCCCGACCTCGTCCAGGGTTCGCGGCTCCCCGCGGTCGAGGCCGAACCGCAACCGCAGTATCTCGCGCTCGCGCTCGTCGAGCGCCACGAGCATCTTGCCGACCTCGCCCGAGAGCAGGGAGGCGGCAGCCGCCTCGAAGGGAGAGACGGCGGAGCGGTCCTCCACGACGTCGCCCAGCTCGGCGTCACCGTCCTCGCGCAGCGGCTCGGACAGTGAGAGGGGCTCGGCCGCGTGCCGGAGGATCTCGATGACCTTTTCCTCTTCGAGCTCGAGGTCGTTGGCAAGCTCGGCGGAGGTCGGGCGGCGGCCGAGCTGGCCTTCCAAACGGCCCCGCGCCTTGGTCACCCGGGTGAGCAGGTCTCCGGCGTGTACGGGGAGGCGGACCGTGCGGCCCGTGTTGGCGATGCCCCGGGTGATCGCTTGGCGGATCCACCAGGTCGCGTAGGTCGAGAACTTGAAGCCCTTGCGCCAGTCGAACTTCTCGACGGCGTGCATGAGGCCCAAGTTGCCCTCCTGTACCAGGTCGAGCAGAGGTAGCTCGGCCGCCTGGTACTTCTTGGCTATCGAGACCACCAGCCTCAGGTTGGCCTTCACGAAGGTCTCGGCCGCCTCGTCGCCCTCCCTGATCGCCCGCCGCAGCTCGCGCTTGCGGGGGACCGTGAGGTTTTTACCTGAGCCCATCTCCGCTCTGGCCGCCCGGCCCGCCTCGATCGCCTGGGCCAGCCTGGCCTCGTCGTCCTTGGTGAGCAGGGAATGCTTCCCGATGTCGTTCAAGTAGAGGCGGACCAAGTCCTCCTCTGGCTGAGCGGCGTGATTGTTTGGCACTTAGTCCGTCGTCCTCATTCGAAGGGCGCCGGCTGGCGCTCTCCCAACTGGTTTACAGCAGGCCACCAAGCCAGCCGGGGGACATCCTACCGGCAGGGCCGTCGGCCGCTGCCCCCGTTGTCACCCTTGACCTCCTCAAATTTGATGTTACCGGGCCCATGGCGGGCGCGTGACGAAGGAGGCGGCCCCCGCCCGGTAGGGACGGGCCGGCACAACGCCCGGCAGCGGCCTACCCACTCTGAGCAGCGACGCTCAGTCCCTGGGCGACGCCGGGCCGCCCTCGCGCCCCGCAGGCGAGGCCGAGGCAGCGCCATTGGCGGCGTGACCCGACGAAGGAGACGGCGGCGCCGCGCCCTGCCCGGAACTTGAGCCGCCGGTGCCTTGTCTTGGGGCGTCGGCCAGCTCGCTGAGGACCTGTAGCCCCGCCGAAGACGTCGCCGCCTGGCGGTTGGCCGCCGTCAGCGCAGCGAACACCTCCTCGCGGTGCACCTGGACGTCCTTGGGGGCGGTGATACCCAGGCGGACCTGGTCACCCCGCACCTCGAGCACCGTGACCACCACGTCGTGGCCTATGACGATGCTCTGGTGGACATGCCTCGTTAGTACCAGCACGCTCGCTCCTTCCCTGGGCGATGCGGGAAGCCTAGTGGCTGGCCACCCCACCTCGGCCGGCATGGTGCCGGGCGGCGTGCGCCCCGCGCCTGTCGTGGCCCGTGGCCGTCACCCGTGCTGGTCGGGAGCCTGCCCGTCACCGGGCCGGCGGCGGCTTGGCTAACGCTCGACGATCGGCGTCTGAGGGCTGAAACCGGACGCCGACAGGACGGCCTGGACGGCGCGCCCTGTGGCCCTGTTGACCACCAGCGGGCCCAGGAGGTTGGCGGTGGTGTCCTCGGGCCGCGGGTGCAAGGTGAGTATCACCATGACCGTCACATCGTCACGGCCGGCCGCGTCCACGGCCGCGTAGACGTCAGGGCCGAGCTGAGGCTCGTAGGAAGGGAAGAACACGACGGGCGGGACGACGACGAAGCGCAGGCCCTCGACCTCGGAGCATTCGATGACGCTGAAGGGGCTCGGCTCCTCGCCCCACGTGCTCATGGAGAAGGTCCGGGCGGCAGGGAAGCCGGGAACGCCCGAGGGGAAGTGCAGCGATCGGGTCGCCAGGGTCTGCTCGGTGGTTGCGCCGATGGTGCTCATGAGAGGAACTGGGCCAGGGAGGGCTGGATGATCTTGGCGGTTGTCTCCAGGGCGGCCTGGTAGGAGGCTTCGGTCAGGTTCAGCTCGCTGATCACCTGGGCCTCGTTGGCGTCGCTGATGGTGGACACCTGGTCCTGGAGGGCGGTGATGGTGTTGCCGACCTGGGCCTGGCCCGTGACGAGCCCGGCGCCGAGGGCCCCGACAGTGCCCTGAGCCTGCGTGACCGTGTTGATGGCCGTTTTCAGTTCGCTCAGGTCTGTGCCCGAGAGGGCGGACGTGTTGGCGTTGGCCAGGTCCTGGGATATACGGTCCAGCAGGGCGAACACGCTGTTGGCGCCGCTGCCGAAGACCTGGTTGCCCGTGATGCTGACGTCGACTTGCTGCCCGGGTGCCACCATTCTGGTGACCGGCGTTGCACTGCCGGCGTAGGCATAGGCGGTGGCCGGGTTGTACGAAGGGCTCGTCGGGTCGCTGAGACCGCTCGCACCGCCCTGGGGGTACGGGTTGATGCCGTAGGTCCCGGAGAAGATGGGGCGGTTGTTGTAAGTGGTCGCCGACAGGCCCATGATCTGTGACTTGATAGCCAGCACCTCCTGGGAGAGAGCCTGCTCCCCCGCCGAGTCCTGGGCGCTGGCATTGGCGCCCGAGAGCACCTGCGTCTGCACTTGGTCGAGGTTCTTTATGACCGAGCCCAGGGCGCTGTCGGCGGTATTGAGCCAGGACTGTCCGTCGGTGATATTGGACGAGTACTGCTGGAAGCGGCCGAGCTGGGCGTTGATCGCCAGCACCTCTGAGGTGCCGGCGGGGTTGTCAGAGGGTTGGTTGATCGCCTTGCCTGTGGCAGCCTGCTGCTGCAGGGTGGTCATGTTACTGAGCGAGGTCTGCAGGTCGGCGACCATGAGCATGGTGGCCGACTGGGCGGTGATGCGCGAAAGGTCGGACACCGCTTACCCCACCATCGATATGAGCGTCTGCAAGGTCGTATTGACTGTGCTTATGAACTTGGCCGACGCGTCGTAGGCGTTCTGGTACATGACCATGTTCGTGAGCTCCTGGTCGGTGTTCACGCCGGTGGCCGACTGCAGTGCGGAATTGACATTGTTGGTCACCGCCTGTTGGTTGGTGTAGTTGGTGCTGACGCTCGAAGTCGCCTGGCCGATGCCGGTCACCAGCTGGTTGTAGGCGGCGTCGGCCTCGGTCCCCGTCGAGGACGTGGCGCCCGACCAGGCCGAGACGGAGCCTCCGGCCGCCCAGCCACCGGCAGGCTCGGCGAGCACGGCGGTCTGGGAGCCGGGCAGCTCACCCACGTCAGCGGCGATCGTGCCGTCCTGATTGGTAGCGGTCGAACCTGCCGCCGTCGGGCTCGAGGCGGCGGCGATGAGCGAAGGATTGGCCGCTATGGCCGGGTTCACCCGGATGTCCGCCGCCCCGGTGCCGAGGAAGAAGGGCTGGCCCGGATTGTTGTTGAGGTCGTACCCGCGGGCCATCAGGCTGTTGACCGAGCCCATGAGGCTCTGGGCGACCTGGTCGAGCTGGCTCCCATAGGACGGGATGTAGTTGTTCACCACGTCGAGCATCCCGCCCACCGAGCCGCTGCTCGGGCTGTAGTTCGTCTGGTCCTGGCTCCAGGTGAGCGAGTAAGGGGGCCCGCTCTTGGAGACCGACAGCTGCTGGTAGTTGTCGCCCGATACGAGCTGTTCACCACCCGTGCCCACATTGATGGTGCCGTTCGCGTTGTACGAGACGCTCACGCCGATGTCGTTCGACAGCTTGGAGACGAGCTGGTCGCGCTGGTCGAGCAGTTCGTTCACGGCCTTTCCGCCCGCAGACGGCCCGGTCACCTGCTGGTTGAGGGCGGCTATCTGCTGGGCGTACTGGTTGACCTGGCTTACGGTGAGCGAGAGGTCCTGGGCCGTTTGCTGGCCTTGCTGGGTGAGAGCCGCCGAGGTCTGGTTGAGCTGGGCGGCCAGGTTGGACGCCTGCTGGACCAGCGTGGCCCGGGTCGGTATGTCCGCGGGGTTGTTCGCCAGGGTCGACCACGACTGCCAAAACTGGGTCAGCGTTCCCGACAGCCCGTTCGTCGAGGGCTCCGGAAAGTTCTGCTGTACCCCCTGTAGCCCGCTCTGCTGGGCCGCCAGCATGCCCTGGGCACCCTGCTCGGTATAGCTGCGCTGCTGGAGATAGGGGTTGCCCAGGCGGGTGATGTCGGCGACCTGGACACCGGCACCCGGCATGGCAGAAGCCGCCTCGTCGAACCCTAGGTGCTGGACCGACCCGACCGCCGACAGGTTGACCTGCTCCTCGACGTAGCCGGGTGTGTTGGCGTTGGCGACGTTCTGGCCGACAGTGTCGAGGCCTGTCTGCTGCGCCTCCAGGCCGGACAGGGCGACGCCGAGCGCCGAGAAATCACTCACGGCCGCGCCACCTCAGATCGCCTCGTTGACGAGGAGGTGCCCCGAGGGCGCCTGTGAGGGGCCACCCGTGGCCGTGTAGGCAGTCGGCGGAGGCGTGCTGTTGCCCGTCAGCCAGTTGAGTGCCTCCCGAGCGGCGTCCCGGCCCTTGGCGAGCAGGTGCCTGTTCTGCTCGGACAGGTCGCGCACCTCCCCGGTGAGCTCGAGGAAGGCTTGGCGGTGACGGCCGAATATGGACGACCAGGGCTCGGGCGACGCCTGGGCCAGGGAGCGCAGCCCGGGGTAGGACTCGAGGCCGAGGTGGCCGGCAGCCGCTTCGACCCTGACGGAGCGCAGCAGTTCGGCGGACCTCAATTGCTCGAGGACGATCTCGACCTCCCTCGATGCGTGGTTCACCCAGCGAGCCCTGCCGGCTGTCAGCAGCAACTGCTCTTCTTCCAGCTTGAAGACCAGCAGCTCGAGCAGCTGTCTCTCCCGCCACAGGACAGTTGACACTTCGTTCAGGGCCTGGTCGTTGTCCTC
>JAKACE010000088.1 GCA_021821705.1 Actinomycetes bacterium
GCAGGGCCTTGGCCTTGCACGACCCCGACTTCGTGCGCGTCTGCGGGCGGCCCGGCCGGCCTGGGGCCGTGCGTTCCCACGAACTGGCGGGTTACACGTTGGCCGATGGCCGGCCCCCTCCCTTGATAGAGGATCTGCTCGGGTCGTGGCCGTGGCTCCACTGGAACATCGACGTCAAGGAAGAGGCGGCACTGCTGCCAGTGGTCGACGCCGTGCGCCGGACCGCCTCGCAGGACCGGGTCATGCTGGCGTCGTTCTCGGGCCGGCGTGCGGCCCGGGCGAGCGCGGCGCTGGGCGGCACCGTGCCGGTGGCGGCCGGGAGGTGGGGGGTTGTCGGCCTGCTCGCCGGGCGCAGGATCGGAGGGCTACCCCATGGCTGGTGCCACTCAACCGCCGCCCAGGTGCCAGAGCGTCACGGGCGTACGACTGTCGTCGACGAGGCCTTCGTGCGCTGCTGCCATCGCACGGGCGTTGCCGTTCACGTCTGGACCGTCGACGACCCCGCGGCCATGCGCCGCCTCCTCGACATCGGAGTGGACGGGCTCATGACGGACCGCCCCAGCATCCTGAGGGAGGTCCTGAGCGAGAGAGGTCAGTGGCCGCCGGGATGACGGTGCCCCCCTGGCTGGGGCGACGGGCGCGCTCAGGCGGGACGGGTCGCAAGAGGGACGAGATCGGCCCCCCACAAACCCATTTCCCGGACGCCCTCGCCAGGCTGAGTGGCCTGTACCGTGCGGTCCCCGCCGAGGGATATGGCGACGTGGTAGATCGTGGCCGGGTTGGAGGGGTCGGTGGCCCAGAAGACAAGGTCACCCGGGCGCACGTCGCCGAGGGGGACGTGTACCCCGGCGTTGTACTGTTCGGCGGCCGTGCGGGGCAGTTGGACGCCGGCAGCCCGCCACGCCGACAGCGCCAAACCGGAACAGTCGAAGGCGTACGGACCGGTAGCGCCATAGGAGTACGGCTTGCCCACCTGGGCGAGGGCAAAGGCGACGGCCGCCTCTTCGGCCGGGTCGGGGTTGCCCACCCCCGCTGTCGCCTCCTGCCTGAGCTGAGCACCACCCGAAGCCCTTACCGGCCTGGCCGGTACCACTGGCGCGGGGTCTGCGACGATGGCGACGGTCCGAGCCGCCAGGCGCGCCGCTGCCGTACGCGAACCGGCACCGTAGCCATAAGCGGTGCCCTGGCGGTTTGCCACCCAGTACCCGCGGCCATCGCGCAGGGCCGCCATCCCCACGATGGGAGCGGTCCTGGTGGACGGAGCTGCACCGCCGCGGTCAACGGCGTCACCGAAGGCCATGATGACCCCCCCGGCACTCGTGAGCCAGTAGCCGCCGCCCTGTGGCGTGGCCGTGATGCTCACAACGTTGCGCCCCGTCCGGGCTGCACCTCCGTGGTAACGGGCGCTACCGAAGCTGTATACCTCCCCTTTGGAGGTCGCCAGCCAGTAACCCAGGCCGTGAGGCGAAGCCGCTATGCCCACGACATGGCCCTTGCCCCGCAGTTCGGCGACGCCCAGGTACCTGGCTGAGCCGTAGCTGTAGACCTCGCCATTGGCAGCCGCCAGCCAGTAGCCATGGCCCCCAGGGGCCGCCGCGATGCCGACAACGCGCCCGGCGGACGAGCGGAGCAACCGCGCCGAACTGGCTGCGCCGAAGAAGCCGGCGTCCCCGAAGCTGAAGACGCCTCCGTCAGCAGTCGCCAACCAGTACCCGTGGCCGTCGGGCGTGGCGGCCATGCCGACGACGGACCGGTCCAGGTGCTGGTGCTGGTGCAGGCTCCCGAGCACAGGGGCACCCCCGCCAGCCCCGACCGCGCCGGTGCTGCTGACAACCCAGTAGCCGTCAGTAGGCCTGGCGGCTGCCCGGGCCGAGGCGAGCGACGATGCTCCGGCGGCGGTGGGCACAGCCGCCACGACGGCACCAGCGGCACAAACCGCCGCTACGGCGCGTTTGATCAGGCCTTGCGCAGTCAATTGCTCTCAAACCCCTTGCACTACGTGGCCAGGACAAGGCGAGAGACAGGCCCCGGGGGCGCGCCTCTACAAACCGTGCGGCCTGCCTCGGCCGCTCCAACTTGATCCCTGGCTCAACCGGCACCAGGGCCGGGGCTCACGGTGCCCATGGCCCAATTGACGAATCAATTCCGTCACCGGCTGCTTCTCGGTCGCTTAGCACGCTAAACGAAATAGGCGCCCGCGTCAAGTGTTCCCGCGAAAAGGGCCTTTACCCAGCCATTACGGCGACGTCCCAGAAGCAGTTTCACTTTTAGGGCCCGATGTCCCTTTTATACCGGTTCTGGACAACGTCAGGGTGGTCTCGGCCCGTGCCAGCGACCACTCAAAGTGCTCGTCAGATGCTATTTCCGGCCCCGGTGTGCCACTTCCAGGTAATTGAGTGGTGCCCGATATGCCGCCACCGCCCTGGCGCACGTCGCCTGTCTCCCGCGCACACTTTGGGCCCAAAGTAACGGCCGCGAAATTCAGACATATCGGCCTTTCGCGCAGCCCAACACTGCGCCGGGCCCTGCCCCCTGGCGCACGCGAGCGGAGACCTCTCACCCGGGCGCGCACCCCTTGTGCGCTGAGCGCCCGGGACACCGCCTCGGAGGTCGGAGCCCGGAAGCGGTCCGCCGCCGGCACCCGCGCCAAAGCCGGGGGGGGCGGCAATGTGGGGACGAAGCACCGGCCGGCGCGCCCGAGGCGAGGGACCGCGACAAAAGGCCGGGGGCGAACCCCGGCCTGCTGTCCTTGTCTGGTTTCCGGCCCGGCGTAGCTGACGCAGCAGGCCGGGGAGTACTACTTGAAGCGGTAGGTGATGCGGCCCCGCTTGAGGTCGTACGGGCTTATCTCGACCTGGACCCTGTCACCGGGCAGTACCCGGATCCGGTGCATGCGCATCTTTCCCGAGTTGTGGGCCAGCACCTCATGGCCATTGTCCGTCTTGACCCGGAAAGTCGCGTTTTTCAGGGACTCGACGACGGTGCCCTCCAGCAGGATGGCCTGCTCTTTCGCGTTGGTGTTGGACAGTGCTCCTACCTCCTGGTGACCCACTCTACCGGGCCGACGCCCTCCCCGTCCGGGGCCAGGCCGACCGGTGCTCCGGCGAGCCGCCGCGTCGAGAGGCGGGGCCGCAAGGCCCGGACGCCGACACGCCGGCCATTCCGGGCGGTTCCTCGCACCTCGCCGCCACTACTGGGTGGCGCCCGTTCGCCCGCTCACTCCATTGTCGCCCGCCAGGTCGGCCATCTCGTCGTCCCCGGCGGCGGGGCTTTGCCCCTCGGGAGGGGCGTCGGTAGCGGACGAAAGCTCGCCCTTGGGACCGCTGGCAGCCTGGCGGTCGGATATGGCCAGAGCGGCGGCGGCGGTACCGGCACCCAGGGCCAGCTGCAAGACGGCCCAGCCGAAGCCTCGGTGCTTCTTGCCCCGCAGGCCGTCCAGGCTGAGCGGGCCCCCACCGGCCCCGGCGATGGCGAAGGTGCTCGCCAGGATGCCGAGGTTGTACTCGAAGCCGCCTTCGGTGGCCCAGAAGCCGTTCTTCAGATGGACCTTCGTGATAGCCCCCACCATTACACCGGTGACCATGGAGCACGCCAGGGGCGTGGCGAGGCCCAGCGCCATCATCGTCCCGCCTGCCGCCTCGGCCACACCTGTTGCCATGCCGAACTGGCGTCCGGGGCGCAAACCCATCTGCTCGAAGGCCTGAGCGGTGCCCTCCGGACCGTGGCCACCGAGTGAAGTGGTGAGCTTCTGGATACCGTGACCTGCCATCGTGGCACCGGTCACGAGCCGGAGCACCGTCGTTGCGAAACCCATTGCTACCTCCTGTTCCCTGGCTGGGTGCCTACCCAGCCTTGCGGCTTGTCAGACCCTCGGCGAGCGACCGCAGCCGGTCCGCACGGCTCACGCCCCACCCCGGCGGCGGGCTTGTCCTCCCGCAAGGCCACGAAACTCGGGTGGCGTAGACGACCGTCCGAGGTCCAGTTGGTGAACGCCACTTCGGCGACGAGCGAAGGTTCGGCCCAGCTGGGGGCCTTCTCGGGCACTTTGTCGTCAAATGGTGACGAGGCCCTGACCAGCACCGAAAGCCGCCGTACCAACTCTCCCAGCATGCGTGCGTCGAAGCCTGTTCCGACCTTCCCGGCATAGACGAGCCTACCGGCTTCCCAGTAGCCGAGCAGCAGGGCCCCGAGGCCCTGGCGGGACCCCTGGGGCGGTGTCCAGCCGCCGACAACGAACTCCTGGCGGCACGAACACTTGAGCTTGACCCAGTCGGGTGATCGGCCCGAACGGTACTGCGAGCCCAGTCTCTTGGCCACCAATCCCTCCCAGCCGTCGCGGCAGCTGGCTTCGAAGAGCTGGCGGGGAGGGCCGGACAGGGGGACGACGAGCTCGACACCCGGCACCTCCACCGGCGCCAGGAGCCTCTCCAGCAGAGCCTTGCGTTCCTCGACCGGCAACTGGCGCACATCGTGACCGAGAAGGTGCAGGAGGTCGAACACGCGGTAGCCGACCTCGTGCGCCGCGCCCTCCTGCAGCGCTCCGAAGTCCGGCCTCCCCCCGACCAGGCCCACGACCTCGCCGTCGAGCACGAAGTCATCGGCGGGCAGGTCCCCCAGGGCGCAGACCAGACGTGGGAAACGGCCGTTGAAGGGGAGACGGTTGCGCGAGTAGAGGACCACTCCCGACCGGTTACGGACGGCGATCCCGCGCAAGCCGTCCAGTTTGGGCTCCATCAGCCAGTTGCTGCTCCCGCCCGGCAGCAGGTCCGGCGTAGCCAGCAGGGCAGAGCGCGCCTGGGCGAGCATCGGTTCCCGGAACCCCGCCTCGCCCTCAGCAGCGGCGCCCGGTGCCCCGAGCCTCTGCGACGCGGCCCGGATGTCGGAACTGCCCGGGGGCACCTCGGCGGGAGCGGGCACGATGCGTCCCCGACCTTGCCTAGCCGGCGGCGCGGCCGCGCTGCTCGCCGGCCAGGGTACCCAGGAACTCGGCCGCCCACCGGTGCACGTCGTTGGCGAAGACACGCTGGCGGAGGCGACGCATGCGCCTGGCCGTCTGGCTCTCGGCCGACTCGACAGCAGCCATGATCTGGCCCTTGAGGCTGTCGATGTCGTGCGGGTTGACCAGGAACGCCCCTTTCAGCTCCTCCGCCGCACCGGTGAACTCCGACAGCACAAGACGGCCACCCAGGTCGTACCGGCAGGCCACGTACTCCTTGGCCACCAGGTTCATGCCGTCTCGCAGCGGGGTCACGAGGGCGACGTCGGCTGCCAGGTACATGGCGGCCATCTCTTCTCTGGGAAAGCTCTGGTGCAGGTAGTGCAGTGCGGGGTGACCGACGGGCGAGAAGTCGCCGTTGATGCCACCGACCACTCTCTCCAGCTCTTCGCGCAGCTTCTGGTACTGCTCGACCTCGCCCCGGCTGGGACTGGCGACCTGCACCATGACGGTGCCGGGCGGGCTGAGACGGCCCTCCTTGAGCAGTTCCCCATAAGCGCGGAGCCGGTGCAAGAGGCCCTTGGTGTAGTCGAGACGGTCCACTCCCAGCAGGACGCAGTCGGGGTCGCCCAGCTCGTGGCGGATCTGGCGCGCCCGGGCGACCGTCTCGGGGCGCTGGGCCAGCTCCGAGAGCTCAGCCGCGTCGACGGAGATGGGGAACGCACCCACCCGCACCGAGGCGGGCTGCACCCCGTTGCGCCGGCGCACGGTGACCACCGGGCCCTGGGTGTGGTAGTCCGTCAGGCGTCGACAGGCACGCAGGAAGTTGGCGGCGCCGTCCGCCGTCTGGAAACCGATCAGATCCGCTCCCAGCAGCCCCTCCACAACCTCACGCCGCCAGGGCAACTGGGCGAACAGGTCGTAGGGCGGGAACGGTATGTGGTTGAAGAACCCGATCCGCAGGTCGGCGCGCAACCCCCGCAGCATGGCCGGCACGAGCTGCAGGTGGTAGTCGTGCACCCACACGGTGGCGCCTTCGGCGGCGTGGGCCGCCGCTGCCGAGGCGAAGCGATGGTTGACCTCGACGTAGGTGTGCCACCACCGCCGCGAATAAACGGGGGGCGCTATGACGTCGTGGTAGAGAGGCCACAGGGTGGCGTTGCAGAAGCCTTCGTAGTAGGCGTCCACTTCCTCCTCGGACAAGGGGACCGGTATGGCGTGGACCTCTTCTTCCGACACCGGCCCACGGTCGTCGCCCCCGAAGCCCAGCATGCCCGCCGTCCGGGCTCCACGACGGCCGCCGGCACCAGCACCCGAGCCGGTCACGACCTGGACCTCGCCGGTGTCCTCCCAACAGCCGAAGGCATGGCGCGCCCGGCCGGGCGTACCCGCGGCCGACGCCGGTACACCGGTCCAGCCGACCCATGCGCCACCGCTCTTGGCGATCACCGGCTGCAGAGCGGACACCAGCCCCCCAGGGCTTCCCCGCCAGCGCATGCCACCACCGAGCGGATTGGGCTCAACGGGGAGCCGGTTGGACAGGACTATGAAGTCGAACTGCTGGTCCTTCGACGTCCGCTCACCGGGCGCGACAGATTGGGCAGCATCAGTCATCGCAACCCTCTCTACCCGCTTCTACGCGTTCCCACGCGTTTGTACATCACCACATGTGGCCCGATAACAGGTTCCTCCCAGACCTCCCCCCAGGCCATGAAGCCGGCACGTTCGTAGAACCGCCTGGCACCCAGCCTGGCGTTGCACCAGAGCAGGGAGCCGCCATGGGCCGCCACATGGTCGGCGACGGCCCGGACCACCGCGCCGCCCACCCCGCGGCCCCGCCACTGGGGGTGGGTGGCCATGGCGCGCAACCGCCACGCCCCACCCGAGCCGGGCGACCCCGAGCCTTCAGGGCCGGGTGAACCCAGGTCTCCAGGGCCGGCCGGGCGACCGTGCCGGGCCACAGCTTCGGGCCGGGCCACAGCTTCGGGCCGGGCCACATCCGGCGGTTCGTCACCCGCCGGCCACGGGGCCGCCTCGGGCCAGACGGTGGCCACGCACACCACTCTCCCGGCCTGGTCACGGGCGCAGAAGTGCGCCGTGGCGGCGTGCGAGTCCTCGGCGAACGTGGCGTTGTCCACTGTCGTGTGCGGCCGCAGCACGCTGTGGCGCAGGGCAACGACGTCAGCGGCCCCGCAAGGGCCCACGGTGACGGTCGGACCGGGCACCGGGATGAGCCCATCGCCAGGTGGCTGGCTCGGCCCCGCAGTCACGACGCTCCCAGGCGCCGGCGGACTAGCTCGGGCACCGTCGTCGCCCGCGCCAGCAGGTCGGGCCCGAGG
>JAKACE010000089.1 GCA_021821705.1 Actinomycetes bacterium
GGGTGCCCGAGCGCTTGGAGGACGACGAGAGCAAGGAGCAGGACGTGGCCGAGCTGCGGGCCGCCGCCGAGCGGGCCAGCTATGCCGGGCTCTCGGTGGCCGACTTCCTGGCCCAGCTCCAAGCTGACGACCCGGCCACCTCCGGGGAGGAGGCCATGGCGCTTTCGACCGTGCACGCGGCCAAGGGGCTCGAATGGCCCTACGTGTTCCTGGTCGGGCTCGACAAGCACGTCTGGCCGGACAAGCGCTCGCAGGCTGGGGAGAGCTTGGCCGAGGAGCGCCGCCTCCTCCACGTCGCCATCACCCGGACGGCCTGGCAGCTCTACGTGGCCGGGACCACAGACGGCCAAGCTTCCCCCTGGCTCTTCCAGGTGGCGAAGGAAGCTCAGGCCTACCGAGGAGAGGAGCGCTGAAATGCCGAGGACTGCGGCCGAACTGCTGGTATGGCTCCAGCAGTTCGAGGACGAGCAGGGGGACGAGCAACCCGGAGGCGCCGGGGAAGGCGCCCACGCTGGCCCGGGGGCTGGCAGCGTCGAGGTGCCACCCGAGGTCCCGCCTGGCATGTGGTGGTGCAGCTATTGCCACGCCGTCATCGAGTGGGCGTGGGGCCCCGAGGTCACCCCCGACTTTCGTTGCAGCGCCTACGTCATCGACCTGTGGGAGGGGAGAGCCCGCTGCACGGGCACCTTGTACCAGGCGCCGAAGTTACCTTCGGCCCGCCTGTCGAAGCCTGGCGCCAGGAAGGCGAAGGGCAACGACGACGCTACGGAAGGCCTTTTCACTCGACCAACCAAGGAGATTGCACGATGAAACGCATCACACTTGCCATCTTCGCCGCCGTTGCAGCGCTTTTCGGGACGGCTGCCCCCGCCAGTGCCGCACCGACGGGCCTGGCCAGGTTGAACGGGAGCCCTGTGGTGCGCCCGAACTTCATCGGCCACAGGGGCTACTTTTCCGACGGCGCTTGGGCCGTGCACGATATCCGCTGGGTGAGCTGGGGTTGGACGCTCGCTGTCGGCCTGGGCGAGGACGAGGTCGGCATCACGTACTGCCCCGGGGCCTTCGTGGGGCCGACGTGCCTGAACGGCACCTCTCACAGGCTCGACATGCCTGCCGTGGTCGTGCTCGACCACCTCTCGGGTGCCCCCGGAGTGTTCACCCGTATAACGGTCGACGTGCCCGGCCTGCCAACGATGCCTTCGTTTGCTGCCTTCCAAGGGGGCCTCACCGGCGGGTGGTACGTGTTCACCTTCCCCGACAGGTGGCCCGTTTCCCTAGGCGGGACCACGTGAGGCTCGACCCGCCTCGTTGCCCGCACTGCGGCTCGCTCCACCTACTCTCGCCTAGCAGTTTCGACCCGTCCCGTACGTGGGCCTGTCTCGACTGCGGGCACCGTTGGGCTGAGCAACCAGCGCCGAAGGAGCACGGCTGAGATGGTGAAGATCGAGCCGAAGACGCTCCATGTCGCCAGCTGGCGAGAAGGCGACCTTGCCGTGGACGCATGGTGCACCGACCCGGCCGAAGCGGCCGGGCTGGCGAGAGAGCACGCCGGGACGGTCGAGCACCGCCGGGTGCCCTGGCCCGTCCTCGTCCCCGAGGCGCCGGCCGGTGTGGAGACGCCGTGGTGACCCTGGAGGCTGGAGCGAAGGTGCGCACGGCCAGCACCGTACGGCCGCCCCGGTACGCCGATAAGACCGGCAAGGTCGTGGAGGTGCGCCACCTCGAAGGTGGCGCCGTTGAGGTCGGTGTGAAGATCGGGGCTGGCATCTCCTGGTTCACGCCCGCCGAGCTGGAGGCCCTGCGATGAGCGCCGTCGAGCTGGTGGTCGTCGGCCTCACTGCCGTAGCCGTCGGGTTTTTCGGCGTGCTGCTGGCCTTTTGGAGCTGGGGCGATAAAGACGACAAGCCAGAGGAAGAAAAAGAGGACGTGAGTTGAGCGCCGGCAAAGACCTCAGAGAGCTGGCCCGCCGGCTCGAACGCCAGGGCTGGCGCCGGGAGCAGCGTCACGGCGGCCACGTCAAGCTCTGGCCACCCCATGGTGGCCGCCCGCTGGTGCTGAGCAACTCTCCCAGCCGGCCCAAGGCGTTGCTGTTGGCCAAAAGGGACGTGCGCCGGCTCACGGGGCGGGGACAGCCGAGGTGAGGGCGCCAAGGTTTACACTGGCCCCCGGAGACAAGGTGCCCCCGGCGTGCGATGAACACCCGAGGGCTGGCCCAGGAAGTGAGGCTTCCATGGACGTGATCGAAGTTAGCGCCGTCGCCGGCATGCCCGACGAGGACGTGGCCGCCATCGTTGCCGACCAGGACGCCGCCTTCGCCGAGCGAGGCCTGTCCGGTGGCGTGGCCGTGGTGGACGGCATGGGGGCCTCGGTGCTCGTGCGCCTGGGCCACCTCTCGGTCACCGACGGCCTGGGCGAGACGAGGCGGGAGCGGCGCTTCCCCCGGGCGGCGCCCCGGGGCGACCGGTTGCGTACCCTCGTGGTGCTCTCGCAGCACGGCATGGTGAGCCTCGACGCCCTGGCCTGGTGCCGGGCCACCGGGACCGAGGTCGTGGGCATCGACGACCGGGAGGGGGAACCCCTGTGGGCAACCCTCCCGACCGGCCCACGAGACGGCCGTATTACCCGTGCGCTCGCCCTGGCCGGTGCCACCGGGGCCCATCCTCTCGGGCTCGCCATCGGCGCCTACGTCCTCGGCTCCAAGGTCCGGGGACAAGCGGGCCTGCTGCGACGTCGCCTTACCCCCGGACGGGAGGGGCCAGGCGCCAGCATGCCCACGTGGGAGCTGCTGGAGGAGCTGGCCGGCGCCATCGAGGGGGCACGGGGCATCGACGACATGAGGTTGCTCGAAGCCCAGGCCGCGGCCCTCTACTTCGGGGCGTGGACGAAGGCGCCGGGCACCGCCCCACGGTTCGCCCCCCGGGAGCGGGAGAGGGTGCCGGCGTCCTGGCTCACCTTCGACGGCAGGCGGTCGGCCATCGGTGCGGGGCGCTCCAACCGCCGGGCCACCCACCCGGCCAATGCCGTCCTCAACTACCTGAACGCCCTCGTCCGGGCACGGGCGACCATGGTGTGCCACGCCCTCGGGCTTGCCCCCGAGCTGGCCGTCGTGCACGCCGACATGGCCCGCCGTGACAGTCTCGCCTGCGACCTCCAAGAGCCCGTGCGGCCCGCCGTCGAGGAGCACGTGCTCGACCTGTTCGAGGCCCGGACGTTCCGGCGCCCCGACTTCCTGGAAGGCCCCGACGGCGAGGTGCGGCTCGGCATGGGCCTTCGCCAAGAGCTGGCCGCCACGAGCCCGAGGTGGGGAGCCTTGGTGGCCCCTGTCGCCGAGCACGTCCGGGGCATGCTCGCCCAGGCCGTCCGGGAAGGTGGTACGTCCCGCCTCGTCACCCTGGGTGCGGCCCCCATATCGGGTGCCAGGCGCAAGAAGGCGGCCGGCGAGGTCGTGGCCCGCAAGCGGCTCATGGCGGACCTGAGGGGACGCAAGGCGCCACCCGGACGGCAACCCTCCCTGTGGAGCTGCCCAAGTTGTGGGGGCGAGGTCACCAACCCCCGGCGAGTGCGCTGCGATGCCTGCATGTCCGCCGACCCTCGCCAGAGGCCCGGGCTTCGCCGGTCCAGGGCACAAGCCATATCTGCCCGGCGCCAAGCCGAAGCGGGCTGGTCGAGGAAGCACCACCCCGGCATCGTCGTGGACCGCAGATGGGCCGTGGAGGAGCTGCGGCCGGCACTGGCCGAAGTGAAGCTCTCCGCCATCATCGAGGCGACCGGCGTCGCCAAGTCCACCGCCTCGGGCTGGCGCTCGGGGCGCCACCTCCCGCACCCGATGCATTGGCAAGCCCTCACCGAGCTGGCCGGTGTCCCACTGCCTGCCGGCGTGACCCTGGTCGAGGGCACCGTGGTGAGCACGGCCGACCATGCCGAAGATGAAGACCGGGGGGAGGTGACAGTCGATGCGTGACCGCCGTTGGGCCGGGGCAGGCGCCCTGGGACTGCTCGTCGGGCTCATCCTGGGCGAGCGCCGGGGACGTCGGCACCCCCACCGCCTGCTCCTGGGCGTCGCCTACGCCGCCCTCGGGGCCGCCCTGGGATTGCTCCTCCTGGTGGCCGTCTGGCCCTGGGTGCTCGCCGCCGTGGGGGTCGTGGCCGTCGCCCTGGTGGTACGCCACGCCCGGCGGCGCAAGACCTGAGGAGGGGGGTTGCCCACGGTTGCTCATGGTTGCTCACCAAGGGGTTGCTCATCGTCGAGGCCTGCTCTTTTTACCGGTAGGGGGCCAGGCAGAATGGAGGTGTGCACCTGGCGACCTTCCGGCCTGTTCCCGACGCTGGTAGTTGCCCCACTTACGGGGTTGCCCCCTCGACCGCCTACGTGAAACTGGGGTGCCGTTGCGCCTCCTGCTCGACCTGGCAGAAGGACCGTCTCGCCAGGCAACGGGGGAGCACCCCCCTGGCGGTTGTCCCCCGGGCGGTTGCCTCCCTGCCGGCCCCAACCTCGCCCACCTACGCCCCCCGTCCGGGCGCACCACCTCCGGGGCGCCCCCCGTCACCTGTCCCGGCGCTCCCGGTCCCCCCTATGGCGGTGCCGGTCATGGTCGGTGGGTGGGGGAGGTGGAGGTGCGGCCACGAGGGGGAGATCGGCTGGGCGGTCACCAGCACCACACCAGGGCGGTTGCCCTGTCCCGTGTGCGGGAAGCCCGGGCTCCTCCTGCAACGACACCTGGGGGAGTGGCACCCGTTGGGCTAAAAAGCCTCGTCTGCCCCGTAGTCCCGGCTGTCGCGGCGGTTGGGCCAGGAGGCGTCCGCCCGACGGTAGCTGGCCCTGATCGGGTGCACCACGCCGTCCTCGGTGAAGTACTGCACGTGGGCATTGCGGTCTACCTCGTGGTAGACGGCCGGGTTGCGCCGGCTCGCGAATGCGTGCACCCGCGTGCCGTGGTCTTCGGGGCGCCCCCTCCTGAGGAACCCGAGCGGGTCACGGCCGCCGTAGCGGGCGGTTTGAGGGGCCCTGCCCCGCCGGACGGCCCTGGCGGCGTCGATGCCCCGGTTGAGCGCCAGCCATTCCGTCACCGGGAGGCCCATCGACTCCATCTCGTCGGGGCTGGCCCCGCCGGGACTGAACCAGTTTTCTCGTAGACGGGCCTGCTCGTCCTTGGAGAGCCCGTCGAACCAGTCGTACTCGCCACTGTGCGCCCGGCGGTGCTCGTGGGTGCCCCAACCGGTGCGGGCGCTCTTGGCCCGAGGGGGAGGGGCCAGCTTGCCCTTGAACGCCACCGCCGCCGCCTCCATCGCACCCTCGTAGGCTCGCTCGGCTTCGGCCGCCTCGGCTCGTTGCTCGGGTGTGTAGGCCAACGTCCTCCTTTGATGTGACGCTCACATGTGCAATGACGCATCTTAGCTGGCCTATTAGTCACAAGTGACGCGTCACAGGTGGTAAGGTGGCGCCGATGGAGCACGGCAAGCGCTCGACGTACGTAGCTGGCTGTCGCTGTGAGGCGTGCAGGGCGGCCGAAGCCGAGTACCAGCGCAAGCACCGCCTGGCCGGCCGGAAGACCGAGGACGAGGAGGTCGTCGCCGAGCCCGACCACACCCACGAGCTGCCGGACGGCACCACGGCTTCGCACACCCACGAGAGCGACGGCGAGGGCCACGACCACGGCTTGGTGGGCCTCCCGGGCGGCGGCGAGGTCGAGGTCACCTGCCCGGGCTGCGGTGCGGTCTTCGAGCCGGGCCAGCCGCTCGCCGACCCGCTGTTGCACGAGCACCGGGCCAAGGGCGAGCTGACCGGCTACCACTCGCACAAGGACGGCGACGAGCCCCACACCCACAGGACGGCCCCCAAGCCGACGGCCAAGGCCCCCGAGACGAAGGAGCCGGAGCGCAAAGAGGCGAAGGAGCCGGAGCGCAAGGAGCCCGAGCGTAAGCCCGCGGCGAAGGTCGAGCCGAAGAAGCCCGAGCCGCCCAAGGTGCCACCTCAGACAGATGAGCCCGAGCCGGTGCGCAAGAAGGCTCCGGTCTACGTGAGCGCCTTCCGGTCCCACCGCCTGGCGAGCAGAGAGGGAGGTAAGAAGTGAGCGGGAAGAGCTCCCTGGCGGTGTTCGCCTTGCTGGCGTTGATCGTCGCCCATCTTTGGCAGCAGGAGACCTCGACCAAGGCGGGCGTGGTCGAGTACCTGGTGAAGAACTGGAAGGTCCTCGGGCTGGAACTGGTCGGGGTGGTGGCCGTCGCCTTCGTCGCCGAGGTGTCCGACGCCGCCGCCACCATCGTGCTCGTCCTCGCCGCCGGCCTGTGGCTGCTCTTCGCCGTCAACGTATGGGGCGCCCACAAGGCTGCACCCCAGAAGAGCCCGGCCAAGCCCCCCGCCTCTCACCCGAAGGCGGCTTGAGTGGGCGACTTCGAGAAGATCGTGTTGTTCGTCATGGTGGGCGCCATCGTCGTGTTGCTCGTGACCAAGGCCAACTTCCTGTTCGGCGCTCTCGGCTCCGCCGGGGGCGGTGTGGACGCCTGGCTCAACTCCATGGCCGGCAACAGGCCGACGGCCCAGGCGCCGACGTTGCAGAGCAAGTATTTCCCCCCGGCACAGAAGAGGGCGGCCTAGGTGCGTGGTCTCGCCTTCGGGCTCTTCATCGTCGGCATCGTCCTCGTCGTGGCCGGCATCATCTGTTGGAGGCGCAGGAAGGCCCCGGAGGCCCAGGAAGACGGCGGCGCAGGGGGAGGCACCCCCCGGCCCCCCGGCCCCAGCCCGAGAAGCCCGCAGGAGGAGCCGGCAGAGCGCCAGCTCGTCTCGACAGGAGGTACACGTTGAACCCCTTCGGCCTGTTGGTCATCGCCCTGGGCGCCTTGGTCTTCTACATCGGCCTCGACGGCGAGAAGAAGACCAGCGCCGCCAAGAAGAAGGCCGCCTCCGTCCGTACCAAGGTCCCCGGCACCAGCCTGCCGAGCGGCGGCCCTCCCATGCCGGCCGTGAAAGGCAAGTACACCTCGCCGGCCCTCCCGGGCTTCCAGGTCTACGGGGGCGAGCCGGGCACCATCAACACCGGCATCCCCCCTGCCGGCTACACGGTCGTCGGCCCTCCTCCTCCTCCTGTCAAGAAGAGGCGGAAGCTCCCATGAGCAACGGCGGTTTCCCCATCCCGCCGGAGCAGGCCGCCACCCTCCAGGCTCTCGCCACCAAGGGCGAGCTGTCCGGGGTGGACCCCTCGGTGCTGGCCGCCATCGAGACGGAGGAAATGGGGCACGGCCAG
>JAKACE010000090.1 GCA_021821705.1 Actinomycetes bacterium
TGCAGCAGTTGTAGCCCAGCAACTGCCACTCCATGGCGATCTCGCCCGCCGCCATGTTGGGGATCATCATGGGCACGACGTAGGGGTTGACCCACTCGGGGCCACGGTTCACCAGGGTCCGGATACCGTCCTCCAGCGTCTTGATGCCGCCTATGCCCGAGGCGTAGACAACCCCGGTCCGCTCGGCGCTGGCCGTCACGTCCAGCTTGGAAGCCTCGATCGCCTCCTTGGTCGCCACCAGGGCCAGCTGGACGACGCGGTCGAGGTGGCGCGCCCGACGGCGCCCGAATGTCGAGCCGGCGTCGAAGCCGTGCACCTCCGCAGCGATCCTGACAGACGACCTGCTGGCGTCGAAGGCGGTGATGGCGGTTACCCCGCTCTGGCCGGCGACCAAGGCCTGCCAGGTCTGCTCCACGTCCAGACCGAGCGGGCTGACCGCTCCCACGCCTGTCACGACCACGCGGCGGTTTTCCATAGTCCCCAAATCCTAGGGGGCCCGACAGTCGCCGGGGAGCTTGCAGCCTCCGCAGGCACCTGCACGTTGGCCGCCTCGGCTGGATAAGGTCGGCCCTATGGCCAGCGACCCCGAAGTACCAGAAGCCGACGCTCTAGAGCAGTCCCAGGACGTCGAGCCGGCCGAAGAGGCCGGCCCGTCGGTGCCGGGGCGGGCCCCGGCCTTCGAAGTACCGGAGGCTGACGCCCTCGAACAGTCCCAGGACGTGCCCACCGACGAAGAGGAGCGCCGCTAGCCGCCCGGGGCCTCAAGCCCTCTTGATAGGAGCCATGTGCAGGCTGAAGCGCTTCTCACCGACCCCGGGGAAGCGGATCGTGGCCTCGGCATCGGCACCCTGTCCCGCCACGTCGATGACCACTCCCTCGCCGTAGCGGGCGTGCACGATCGTCTCCCCAGCCCGCAGTCCCAGCGTTTCGGCTCCGGTCCCCTGGACGGGCATGCCGGCGCGGCCTCGCCGCATGGCCGACTCGACCATGCGTTCACGCACCTCGGCTCGCGACTGACGCGAGCGCAGCCCCCTGCCCCGGTTGTCCACCAGGCTCTCGGGCACCTCGGAGAGGAACCGGCTCGGCGGGTTGTACTGGGCCTCGCCCCAAAGGCTGCGGCACCAGGCATTGGACAGGTAGAGGCGTTCCCGGGCACGGGTGACGCCCACGTAGCAAAGGCGACGCTCCTCCTCCAGTTCGTGGGGCTCTCCGAGTGCCCGGAGGTGGGGGAACACCCCCTCCTCCATCCCGGCTATGAAGACGACCGGGTACTCGAGGCCCTTTGCCGTGTGCAGGGTCATCAGGGTGACGCTCGACTCGTCGTCGCCCACTTCGTCGCTGTCTGCCACCAAGCTGACCTCGGTCAGGAAGTCCGCCAGCGAACTCGACTCCCGGGCCGCTCCGAGCAGTTCCTCGACGTTCTCGACCCGCCCCTCTATCTCGACCCTGGTGGCGCTCTCGGCTTGCAGCTCTTCCAGGTACCCGGTGCGGTCCAGCACCGCCAGCAGGATCTCGCCCGGGCCGGCCGGCTGCACAGCGCCAGGGGCGGGCGATGCCTGCACCGGCGACACCTCGGCCGGTACGCCGGGTGGGGCCTGCGGCCGCGTGCCGGCGCCAAGGGGCAGCTCGCCCGTCCACTGCGCTACCGGGCCGTCCTGGTGAGCACCGCCGGCAACCGGGGCGGCCGGCCCGGCCGGCTGAGCGGGGCTCCCGGCCAGCATCGAACGAAGGCCGTCCATCAGCTCGATGAAGGCGCTTATCCCCGTGAGAGCCCGGCCGGTCACCCCTGCCTCCTCGGCATGGGCCAGCGCCTGTGCGAAGGTGGCCCCGTTGGCAGCCGCCCAGGCGTCGATGCGGGCCACGCTGGTGTCACCGATCCCCCGGCGTGGGACGTTGAGGACGCGCTTCAAGGAGACCTCGTCGTCGGTGTTGGCCACGGCGTGCAGGTAGGAGACAAGGTCCTTCACCTCACGGCGGTCGTAGAAGCGGGCACCGCCCACGACCTTGTAGGGGATGTTCTGGCGGACCAGTTCTTCCTCGATGGCCCGGCTCTGGGCATTGGTGCGGTAGAAGACGGCCACGTCTCCCCAGCGGTAGCCGTGGCGCCGGCGCAGCTCCGCGATCTCGCCCGCCATCCAGGCTCCCTCGTCGTGCTCGTCCTCGGCCACGTAACGCACCAGCTTCTCGCCGCCCACCTGCGAGGTCCACAGTTCCTTCGGCTTGCGGGCCAGGTTGTTCGAGATGACGGCATTGGCGGCGTCGAGGATCGTCTGGGTCGAGCGGTAGTTCTGCTCGAGGACCACCACCGTGCAGTCCGGGAACGCCCGCTCGAACTCGAGGATGTTGCGCACGTCGGCGCCCCGCCAGCCGTAGATCGACTGGTCCGAGTCCCCCACGACGGTCACCTGGTGGTGCCCCCCGGCCAGCGCCAAGACCAGCTCGTTCTGCGCCTTGTTGGTGTCCTGGTACTCGTCCACCAGCAGGTGGCCGAAGCGCTCCCGGTACTGCTCGAGGATGTCCGGGCGCCTGCGCAGGAGCTGGACGGCGACGAGCAGGAGGTCGTCGAAGTCCATGGCGTTGGCAGCCAGCAGGCGCCGCTGGTACTCGGTGTAGACCTCCGCTATCTTGCGCTCGAAGATCGAGCTCCGCCTGGCGTGGTCGGCATAGGCGGCCGCGTCCATCAGCTCGTTCTTGGCCGACGAGATGGCGGCGTGCACGCCACGGGCCGGGAACTTCTTCAGGTCCAGCCCGAGCTCGCGCACGACGTAGCCCGTGAGCCGGACGGCGTCGGCCTGGTCGTATATGGAGAACGACTGCTTGTAGCCGAGTGCGGCGGCTTCCCGGCGCAGGATGCGCACACAGGCGGCGTGGAAGGTCGCCACCCACATCCGTTCGGCCACCGGGCCGATGAGGGACGCGACCCGCCGGCGCATCTCGTCGGCCGCCTTGTTTGTGAATGTGATGGCCAGGATCCCCATGGGGGAGAGGCCTTTTTCCTGCACGAGCCAGGCGATCCGGTGCGTCAGCACCCGGGTCTTGCCCGAACCGGCCCCCGCCACTACGAGCAGGGGCCCGCCCGGGTGGGTGACCGCCTGGTACTGGGAGGGATTTAGACCCTCGAGCAGTTCCTCGACGCTCAGTGACCCATCCCTACACGCTGTGTCCTCTGCAGTGTCTTGCCCTCGGTCTGAAGGGCTGGCGCCACCATCACCTCGGCCTTCTGGAACTCCTTCACGGTCTCGTAGCCACAGGTGGCCATCGAGGTCCGTAGGGCGCCGAACAGGTTGAGGCGGCCGTCGTTTTCGTGGGCTGGCCCGACCAATATCTCCCGCAGGGAACCGCGGGCCTCGGTCCTCACCCTGGCGCCGCGGGGCAGCGTGGGGTGGAACGTGGCCATGCCCCAGTGGTAGCCGTGGCCCGGGGCCTCTCTGGCCGCCGCCAGGGGCGAGCCCAGCATCACGGCGTCGGCACCGCACACGATGGCCTTGGCGATGTCCCCGCCAGTGCCCATGCCGCCGTCGGCGATGACGTGCACGTACACACCGGTCTCGTCGAGGTGCTGAGCGCGCGCCGCCCGGGCGTCGGCGATGGCAGTGGCCTGCGGGACCCCGATACCGAGCACACCCCTGGTGGTGCAGGCGTGGCCGGGGCCGACGCCGACCAGGACCCCGACGGCCCCCGTGCGCATCAGGTGCAGTGCCGCCTGGTACGACGCGCACCCGCCGACGATGACCGGTATCTCGAACTCGCGGATGAAGCGCTTGAGGTTGAGCGGCTCCGCCGTCTTGGAGACGTGCTCGGCGGACACGACCGTTCCCTGCACGACGAACAGGTCGAGCTCGGCGTCGACCAGAGCCTTGGCGTACTGGGACGTGCGCTGGGGGGTGAGCGAGGCACAAGCCACGACGCCGGCAGCCTTGATCTCGCGGATGCGGGCGGTGACGAGCTCGTCCTTGATCGGCTCCGAGTAGATCTGCTGCATGCGGGCCGTCGCCTTGTCGGCGTCGAGGTTGGCGATCTCCTCGAGGTACGGCTCCGGGTCCTCGTAGCGGGCCCACAGGCCCTCGAGGTTGAGCACGCCCACACCTCCGAGCCGGCCGATCTCGATGGCGGTGGCGGGGCTGACGACACCGTCCATGGCCGAGGCCATGAGGGGTAGTTCGAAGCGAAAAGCGTCTATTTCCCAGGAAATATCGACATCTTCTGGGTCACGGGTCCGCCGGCTGGGGACGATGGCGATGTCGTCGAAGCCGTACGCTCGCCGCCCGGACTTACCCTTGCCGATCTCGATCTCCACGGTGCCTACCTCTCGTGCGCTTTGGGGTGCCTGGTCAACCGAGTCTATTGGCCGGGGCGCCTACGGCGCACCGGCGCCGGGCGCACAACCAGCCCGGGCGCGACCCTCGGGGGCCGGTCCGGCGCCTTTTCACGACCCGGGCAGCGCCCCTTCACAGCCCGGGCCGCCAGCCATGAGAGCCGCCACGCCCACCTGGGAGCCCGACGGCGGGGAACAGCCCGCCAACAGCCCGCCGTAGCGCCCTCAGGCGCCCGAAAGGCCTATGGCAACACGGCCGGGCCGCTCGCCCCTCAGGTTGCCCGAGGCAGAACCGGGTACCTCCGGGGGCGCCGGTTGGCCCGTGTCGCGCTCCGAGGACATCAGGTAGATGTCGGCGACCTCAGGCGGGCCGCCATGCGGGGCAGTGCCGGCACGGCCGGCGGCTGCCGGCGCGCCCTGGCCCCCGCCGTGCTGCGCCCCGACATGCTGCGCCCCGGCCGGCTGGACCTGGCCAGGCGGAGCGGGTGCCGGTTGGCCAGGCATACGTCCGGGCCCTGCCGCCAGCTCGGCCCGGCGCGTCATCGCAGGCACGGCCGGCAGAGGGCCCCGGCCGGCAGCAGGGGCAAGCGAACCCCCGCAACGTGTGCAGGAGCCTTTGTCGGCTTGGTTGTGCACGCCGCACCGGGGGCAGATCATCCGTTCCCAGGGTACCCGTTCCGCCGGGCCCTGCGACCCGCCTCGTCAGGCCGGCAGGCGTGGCGCCAGCACGGCGTCGACCAGCTCCGCCAGCATCCGCCCCGTGGCACCCCACACCACGTCCTCGCCCAAGGCGGACAGGTCGAAAAAAGGCACCGCCCGCCGGCCCGAACCTGGTGCCGGCCAGAGCTCCTCGTGGAAGGCACCCGGCGCTACCAGGTCCGCCAGGGCGACGGTGAACACCCGGTCAACCTCGACAGAGCGGGGCGCCAGCGCAGGGGCACCCCTGCCCGGCTCGGGGTAAGCGGCGACGAAGCAGTGAACGGGAGCCGGGCTGCCCCGGGTAGTGAGCGGCGACAGCTCGCCCAAGACCTCCACGGCGCCAGGGACGGCACCGATCTCCTCCTCGGCCTCGCGCAGCGCCGCCTCCAGGGGGCTCTCCCCGGGCTCGAGCCGCCCGCCGGGGAAAGACACCTCCCCTGCGTGGTAGCGCAGGTGGGGCGAGCGCCGGGTGAGGACCACATGGGCCTGCTCTGCCCGCTCGAACAGCAGGCACAGCACAGCAGCGGGCCGGTCGTCACCCCTGGGCGGTAGCTCGGCCGGGCCGAGGTCGCTGACCAGCCCCGGCGGCGAAGCGACGGCTCCGCCGGCGAGGGCGCGCCGTACGTCGGACAGGCCCACATGCCTGGACCGCCCGGGGCCCAGAGCCTCCCACCGGGCCGGGCTCCCCGGCAACCAGCCCTCGGGGCGCGCCACCGGGCCCGCCTTGGGGCCACCCGGCTCAGACGAGGGGGGCCCAGCCGCCGGCGACGTCGCCGCCATCTGCGGCACCGGCAGTCGAACCGGCACCAGCCGCATCCCCACCCTGGGCTGCCAGCTCTTCCAGGAGCTGGCGCAAGCCGCCCGTTTTGAGGTTGGCCATGACCCGCCCGGGCGTCACGTCGCCCCTCTCCCACTCCATCCAGGACTGCAACAACTTGCCGGCATCGGGCGGGGGGATCTCCATCGGCGCCAGGTTACCGGTCAGCAGGCCCTCGGGTCCCAGGGCTCGGTATGGTCCTGGGCCGAGCTGATCGGGGAACCGCCCGGCGTAGGCACGCTCGTCGTAGTGCTGGCTGCCCCGGTGGTGGGCGTCGGCGCCGGCGTCGTGGTCGTCGAGCCCACGGAGGTCGTGGTGGAGGCGGTGCTGCCAGGTTGGCTGGTGGAGGAGCCCGAGAGCCCTGTGGTGGTCGTCGTCGGGGCCGCCTTGGCCGCCACCGAGATGACCGAACCGAGGTCGAGCTCGACGGTGCCGGCGGGCACGCTCGGGTCGAGCTGCATCATGGCGGAACCCGAGAGGTACCTCATGACGTACAGGGCGCGGGGGATGTCGGCCTTGGAGTGATAGCGGACCAGGGTCTCGGTGGTGGTCGACGGCTCGGTCCCCACGGACTCGCCGGAGACCTTCAGGCCGTGGGACTGCAGTGCCTGGCCGGCCGCGACCGCGGCCTGGTAGTTGCCGGCGATGCTGACCACGTCGACCGACTTGGGCGGCACCTGGTTGGCGAAGGCCAGGGGATCCCAGGCCCGGATGACGTTGCTGTCCGCCGGCTGCACCGGGAAGAGCACGTCGCCCATGTAATAGCCGCCGTAGTAGTAGTTGTTGACGTAGGTGGCCGGCATCGTCGTCTCCTTGACGGCGCCGACGTTTATGTGCCGGTAGTGCAGGACCAGCTTGAGCAGCTCGCTCTTCAGCGGGGCGTCGACTGTCATCTGGTTTGTCACGGCCGACAGGAAGCTGTTGGCAGTGAACGGGTTGGTGAGGCCCTTGGCCTTGGCCGTGTCGGCGACGATCTTCATGAAAGTGTGCGTCCTGCCTATACGGGCCAGGTCGGACAGCGGCTCCTGGGGCCAGTCGTAGCGGGGTGCGTTGTCGCCGGGCGGGTCGTACTGGAGGTGCCTGGCGCGCACGAGGGTCAGGGCCTGCCAGCCGTCCAGATGGACACAACCGGTCTTGGGCACCCACAGCAGGGACTCGGCGTCCCAGAGCCGCTCTGGGAAGTAGACGTTGATCCCGCCGAGGGCGTTCACCGTGTTGATGAAGCCGTTGAAGTTGAGCTCGACGAAGTGGTTGATGGGGATCCCGAGGTCGTCCTGGA
>JAKACE010000091.1 GCA_021821705.1 Actinomycetes bacterium
GGCCCGCCCTTTCCCCGCCGGCCCGTGACCCTCGTGGCCTGGCCCGGTCCGGCCTCGGCGCCGGCGCCGGCACCCTTTGGTGCCGCCTCGCTTGGGCCGTGGGAGTCGTGGCCCGTGCCCTGTGGCACACTTGAGGCGCACAACCGGGCTGGACGCCGGGTTGGGACGCCCGGCGCGCAGCGTGCCGGGAGCGCCGCAGCGGTGACCCCTACCGGTTCCGCGGGCCGCGGACTTGTCCATGAACTAAGGTGAGAGGGAAGTGACGGTACCCGGCAAGTCCAGAGCCACAGTCAAAGACCTGAGGCGGGTCAACCGTGGCGCGGTGCTCCGGCGGCTCTTCCTGCAGGGTTCTCTCAACCGGGTGGCCCTGGCCCAGCAGACCGGTCTTAGCAGCGGCAGTGTCACCAACGTGACGGCGGCGCTCCTCGAGGAGGGCCTGATCGCCGAGGTCGGCCTGGAGGAGTCGGACGGCGGGCGGCCCAGGGTCCTGCTCGAGGTCAACCCCGATTTCGGCACCGTCATCGGCGTGGAAGTCGGCGAGACCCGCATCCGGGTCGAGGCCTTCGACATGGGTATGGCAGTGGTCGGCTCCGTTGACGTGACCCTGCACCCCCAGCACCACGAGGCCCAGACGGTGGTAGACGAGATCGTCGTAGCCATCGAGAAGCTGCAGGCTCAGCTCGGCCAGCAGCGGCGGTGGCTGGGTGTGGGCATCGGCGTCCCGGGCATAGTCGCGCAGGACGACGGGGACGCCCGCGTGCACGCGCCCAACATCGGGTGGCGTGACGTGGCGCTGGAGAGCATGGTGCGCAGGCGCACAGGCTTGGCGGTGTTCGTCGACAACGGGGCAAAGGCGCTGGGCCAGGCGGAGATGTGGCTAGGGGCGGGGCAGGGCGCAGGCCACGCCATCGTGGCCCTGTGGGGCACGGGCGTCGGTGCGGCCATTTTCACCAACGGCAACATCTACCGCGGGTCGGCTTCCAGTGCGGGCGAGTGGGGCCACACCGTGATCGCGGCGGGCGGCAAGCCCTGCCGCTGCGGCGGCGCCGGGTGCGTGGAGGCCTACATCGGCGCCGGGGCCCTCATGGAGGACTGGTACCGCACGGACCCGGACGCCTACGCCCTGTCGGACCCAGACTCGGAGGAGTGGGTGGAGCGCTTCGTCGCCGCCGCCGCCGGCAACAAGGCGGCCTCCGACGCGCTGGCGCAGGCGGCCACCTATTTCGGTTTGGCCGTGGCCAACCTGGTCAACCTGTTCAACCCGGAGAAGATCATCGTCGGGGGTTGGTTGGGCCTCAAGCTGGGCCCGGCCCTGCTCGGGACCATCCGCAACACAGTCCACGGCCAGGCCTTGGAGTACACCGCCAACCGGGTGAGCGTCGAGCTTGGCCACCTCGGGCCGGAGGCCGTCGCCCTGGGTGCCTCGACGCTGGTCGTGGACGAACTGCTGGGCAATGGGGGCATACCGCCCGCCGCCGGTGCCTCCAAGCTCAAGCATGTAAGCCTGGTCTGACGTCCGCCAGGACCGCCATCCTGCGCCAGCGGGTAACTCGGTCGGCCCGGTCCTTGTCACGCCCCGGTGCGTCTGGTGGCTGGTCCGGTCAGGCCGCGCACCACGAACGGCACGGTGAGGCGCAGGAGCTCCTGGTAGCCGGGACCGTCGGGGTCTTCGAAGCTCTGAGCCAGGGCGCCGGCATGCACGGCGGCGAGTGCCCGGCTCAGGGTGGACGGGGGGACCCGGGCCGCCAGCCCGGCCCGGTCGAGGGCGCTCACGATGAAGCGGTCGAGCTCTGCCTGGATCCGCTTGCGCAGGACCGACATGCGCTGGGCGAACTGCGGGTCGCGGGCCGCCTGTAGGGCGTACTCGGAGCTGAGCAGCCACCAGGAACGGTCGTCGGGGGACATGGCTACGGAGAGGAACGCCTCGACGGCCGCGCCCACTACGTCGCCACCTCGCCGGGGCCGGCCCGCACTGCCCAGGACGTCCGAAACGGCCTCCCCGGCGCGCGCCAGGGCGGTGGTGGAAAGCCGCTCGTAGAGGCCGAAAAAAAGCTCTTCTGTCGTGCGGAAGTTGGAGTAGAAGGCGCCCCGGGTGTAGCCGGCCCGTTCGCAGATCTCCTCGATGCTGGCGGACAGGCCCCGCTCGACGAACACCTCGAAGCCGGCTTGCATGAGCCGGTCGCGCGTCTGCTGGCGCCGCCGCGTCACCCGCCTGGCCTCTGTGCCGGGGCCGCCGTCGTCGTCGCTGCCGCCACTGCCACTGCCGTTGCCGTCCCAGGGGGCGCCGCCACCTGTGGCAGCTCGGTTCCCGGGGCGGGCACGCGCAGCAGCACGGCTGGTGCCGTCAGCGCCTCCGCCTGAGCCGCCACTCCCGGCAGCCGGCGGAGCAGGGCCACCAGCCCGAGGTCGGGCACCCGGAACCGGACCGGCGGAGCTCACAGCGAGTGCCCGCGTGACGGGGGCCCGGAGCGTCCCACCCCAGCCGGGCGCTCACTGGCTGCGACGAGTACAGTGCCGGTCACCAGCGCCCCGCCCTCGATGTCGGCATGGGGCAGGATGCGGTCGAGCCAACGGGGCAGCCACCAGGCGTGGTGGCCGAGCAGGGCGAGCACGGCAGGTACCAGGGTCATCCTGACGAGGAAGGCGTCGGCCAGGATGCCCACGGCGGCGGCTACGGCGAGCGGCTTCACGATGGAGTCGTTGGTGGCGCCGAAGCTGGCGAACACGGAGAACATGACCAGTGCAGCCGCCACCACCACCCGGGACGCGTGATGGAAACCGGTGAGCACGGAGATCCGCGCGTCCGAGCTGCCCACCATATAGTCCTCCCGCACCCGTGACACGAGGAACACCTCGTAGTCCATGGCTAGGCCGAACAGTACCGCAAGCAGCACGATGGGCAGGAAGCTGACGACGGGGCCGACGGACTGGACGCCGAGCGGCCCGCGCAGCCAGCCCCATTGGAAGACCGCTGTCACCACTCCGAGAGCGGCGACGACGGAGAGCAGGAAGCCGAGGGCCGCCTTGACGGGCACTGCTATGGAGCGGAACACGACCAGCAGGATCACCAGAGCAAGCCCGGCGACGAGGGCGGCGAAGGGCGCCAGGGCGTTGCCGAGACGGTTGGACACGTCGATGCCGACGGCGGCCAAGCCGGTCACCCGCAGCACCATGCCCGTTCGGGCCGCGACGCCCGGCTCCAGGGCCCGTATGGAGGAGACCAGGTCCTTGGTGGCGTTCTCGGCCGGGGCGGTACGGGGGATGACGTCGACGACCGCCAGCGTCCCGCTCGGCGCAACCTGTGGGGCCGTTGCCACCAGGACGTCGGGCAGGTGGAGAGCTTCGCTTCTGACCTGGGCTGCAGCCATGAGCAGCTGGCGCTGACCGCTTGGCTCTCTTGGCTGGACCAACAGGACCAGAGGTCCGTTGAAGCCGGGCCCGAAATAGCGAGAAACCAGGTCGTAGGCCACCCGCTCTCCCGAGCCCAGCGGGGAGCTGCCGTTGTCTGGCATGGCCAGGCTGAGGTCGCGAGCCGGCACAGCCAGCACGACCAGGCCCACTACGACGAGAGCGATGGTCAGCAACGGCTTTGCCGTCACCAGCCGTGCCCAGGAGGAACCGCCGGTACCCGGCGCTTCGGCCCGGGCCGCGGCCCGCGCCGCCCGAGACCCTGGACGGGGACGGAGCCGCTCCCCGAACGTGCCGAGCAGGGCCGGCAACAGGGTCAGGGCGATCAGCACCGCCACCAGCACGGTTAGGGAAGCGGCCAGGCCCATCACGGTGAGGAACGGGATCCCGACGACAGAGAGCCCGGCCATGGCGATGATCACCGTGGCGCCTGCGAATGTCACCGCTGTGCCCGACCTGCCGATGGAGAGCCCGATCGACTCTGCCACGGGCAGGCCCGATGCGAGCTGGGCGCGGTGGCGCGAGACGATGAACAGCGTGTAGTCCATGCCCACGGCCAGGCCGATCATGAGGGCGAGCGTGGGGGCAGTGGACGAGATGGTCACCAGCCTGGTCAGTGAGAGCAGCGCCGACAAGCCGATCCCGACCCCGAGCAGCGCGCCGAGGACCGTCATCCCCGCCGCCAGGGCCGACCCGAAGGCGACCAGGAGCACGACCAGCGCCACGACGACCCCGAAGGCCTCCTCGGCCCCGATCTGGATGCCGGTCACGCCGAAGGCGTTGCCACCGAGCACGGCCAGCACAGGCCCTCCCGCCGCGGCCCTCGTCACCCGCTGCGCCAGTGTGCTGGTGGTGCCCGGGCGCAGGTCCATTCGCGAAACCGGGTACAGGACCTGGGCCAGGGCCACCCGCCCATGGCGCGACACCATGCCCGAGCTGAAGGGGCTGACTACGCCGACGACCTGGGGGGACCCGGCGGCAACCCGCAGGACACGGGCGATCTCGCTCCTGGCGGCGGGGGACGTGACGAGTTGGCCGGCCGGTGCGACGAAAACGGCCTGGGCCGAACTTCCGCTCGCGGCCGGGAAGGACTTCGAGAGCAGGTCCAGCGCCTGTTGGGACTCGGTCCCCGGGATGGTGAACTCGTTGTTCGTCCTGGCGCCGGAAGCCACGGCTCCCCCGAGTGCCACGGCCAGTACCAGCAACCACACCGCGATGACCGTCCTGCTGCGGTGGGCGCAGGCCTGACCCACGCCATAGAGCCACTTCGCCACGGAGGGCACCTCCTTGGCCGTGGGCCTCGCCCCGGCCGGTCGATACGGTGACGTATCCGATACGGAAACGTATCGACCCGGCCCGAGCGGCGGGCTCGGTCATTCGGGCCCATCTGCTGGGGCCTTTCGGCCCTTCTGGAGACCGCTGGAGGCTTGGTCGGCTGCGCCTGCGCTGGCGCGCCCCTGCTCCAGCGCGAGCCGTCACAGGCCACGCCCGGCACTGCCTGCGCCCAGCCGAGAGCGGATGCGCCGGCGCTGGAGGGGAACGTCAGGCGGGAGGTGGGGCCCCCGTGCGGGCGAGCTCGGCGTACCAATGGCCGCTGTCCTTCACCACCCGCTCCTGGGTCTCGTAGTCGATGTAGACGAGGCCGAAGCGCTTTGAGTAACCGAGGCCCCATTCGAAGTTGTCCATCAGCGACCAGACGAAATAGCCCTTGACGGGAGCGCCCTCGTCGCGGGCCTGCAGCGTGGCGGCGACGTGGGACTCTATGTAGGCGAGCCGGTCGGGGTCGTGGACCGCGCCGGCGCCGCCGTCCACATGCTCGAGCGTGTCGTCGTAGGAGGCGCCATTTTCGGTGACGTAGATGGCGGGGAGCTTGTAGCGCTCGTGTGCCTGCATTATCAAGCGGTGGAGCCCGGCGGGGCGGACCGTCCAGTCCATCGTCGTCCTGGGGACCTCCGGCTCGTCGACCATGGCGAAGCCGAGCCAGTTGTCGGTGCTGTTGCGGGCATGATAACCGTGGTAGTAGTTGAGCCCGACGAAGTCCGGGGCCACCTGCATGGCGTCCATGTCTGCCTCGTAGCCCTCGGGTAGGTACGGGGCGATGAGGCTCTCGACGGCAGCGGGGTAGCGGCCATAGACGAGAGGGTCGAAGAACAGCGGGAAGTTGTGCCATCCCTCGGCGCGCTCCGCCGCAGCGACGTCCTCCTGGTCCTCGCTGGCCGGCCAGACAGCGGCGTCGTGGGCGGCCAGGCCCACCTCTGCGTCGGGGGCAGCGGCCTTGAGGACCTCGTAGCCGGCCACATGCGCCCGGATCTGGTGGTGCACCGAGTGGCAAGCCTGGTAGATGTTGGTCATCCCCGGCGCGTGGTGGCCGACAAGGTGGCCTTCGGCGGATACCACGAACGGCTCGTTGAGCGTCATCCAGTGCTTGACCCGGTCGGACAGGGCCCCGGCCACCACCGAGGTGTACTCGGCGAACCAACCGGCGATGTCCGGGTTGGACCATCCGCCCCGCCGCATGAGAGCCGACGGGAGGTCCCAGTGGAACAGCGTGACGAAGGGTTGGACGCCGGCCTCGAGCAGCGCGTCGACGAGGCGGTCGTAGAAGTCGAGGCCCGCCCGGTTGACCCGCCCGGTGCCCTCGGGCAGTATGCGTGGCCAGCGCAGGGAGAAGCGGTAGGCGCCGAGGTTGAGACGACGCATCAGGGCGACGTCCTCGCGCCAGCGGTTGTAGTGGTCGGCCGCCACGTCGCCGTGGTCACCGTTGTGGGTCGTGCCAGGCGTGTGGGCGAACTCGTGCCAGATGCACCGTCCCGCCCCGTCCGCCAGCGGCGAGCCCTCTATTTGGTAGGCGGCGGTGGCGGCCCCCCAAAAAAACCTTTCACTGGTGCCAACTCCCGTCTCCGGCACGAGGTACCTCCTATGTTTGTTGTCCCGGCAAGCCTAGTGCTGCCTCTGAGAACCCTGGCCTGTTTGGCGAGCACGAGAACACTGCCCGAACCTGCAGGAGTTGCCGTGCCAAAGAAGGGCAAGGTGCCTGTCGTGGCGCCAGTTGTGGCCTCCGGAGCGCTTGGGGCAGGGGCCCGGCGCTCGGGGGCGCCGGACGATCTTTGGAAAAGGGCGCTACCGCTCCGACAGGATGCGCCCTAGGTGCCATAAAGGACACAGCGGACCTGATGACCGTCGGCCACCTGGCGCCACGGCGGCAGGGCCGTGCGGCAGTCGTCGCGCACATGGGTGCAGCGGGCGGCGAAGGGGCAGCCGGGGGGCAGCTCGGTGAGGTCGGGTGGGTCGCCACGGGCCTCGAAGCTCGTGTCGCGCCCGAACTGCGATGACGGGTCGGGTGCCGCCTGGCGTAGCAGCTGGGTGTAGGGATGGCGGGGTTGGCCCATCACCTCGGCGGACGGGCCCAGCTCGACGAGGTGGCCGGCGTACATGATGGCCATGCGGTCGCTCATGTAGGAGGCGCCGGCCAGGTCGTGAGTGACGAAGAGCATGGACAACGACTGGCTCTCGCGCAAGTCGAGCAGGAGGTTCATTATGTTGAGCCGGATGGAGACGTCGAGCATCGATGTCGGCTCGTCTGCCAGCAACAAGGTCGGCTGGGCGGCCAGCGCCCTGGCGATGCCGACGCGCTGGCGCTGGCCGCCCGAGAGCTGGTAGGGGTAGCGGTTGAGGAAGTCGGCGGGGGGGACGAGG